>JAAYTC010000022.1 GCA_012518155.1 Bacteroidales bacterium
CGGTGACATCCACGTCGTTCCGTTGCAGTAGTGCCACGATTGCGTCGAACTCCTGCAATGCTCTTTCGGCTACCGCATCTTGCATGTCCGGATTGCTTCCTGCATCGCGCTGGAAAAAGTTATTCCCTGCTGTCTCCTTGTTAAAGGCAAACCGGTAGGGGCGCACCATAAGTATTTTAGAGGTTGTTTGCATGCCCGTCAAATTTTATTCCAATGACCGGATCGATTGCCGGATGATCGCGATCGACTCGTGTAACTGCTCCTCGGTAATCACTAACGGAGGCGCGAAGCGAATGATATGCTGGTGAGTAGGTTTCGCGAGTAGGCCATTTCTTGCCATAGCGAGGCACACGTCCCATGCCTCCTTCCCGTTGTGTGGGTTAATGACTACCGCGTTAAGTAGCCCTTTTCCCCGTACCTGCCCGATAAATGGGCTCTCTATCTTCCCAATTTCTTCGCGGAAGATCTTACCCAACCTTTCGGCTTTCTCAACGAGATCCTCTTCTTTTACTACCTCTAATGCTGCCATAGCTACCTTACAAGCCAAAGGAAAGCCACCAAAGGTGGAACCGTGCTGCCCCGGTTGTATGGTGAGCATGATCTCATCGTCCGTGAGAACGGCTGATACAGGGAGTACGCCTCCCGAGAGGGCTTTACCCAAGATCACGATATCGGGACGCACGCCCTCATGATCGGAGCACAGTAACTTTCCCGTACGAGCAATGCCAGTCTGCACCTCATCGGCAATCAATAATACGTTGTGTTTTTTGCACAGTTCACTGCACCGTTTCAGGTAGCCGCCGTCCGGAACAAATACGCCTGCTTCTCCCTGGATGGGTTCCACCAAGAAGCCGGCAATAAACTCGCCTTTTTCTTTAAGGAGGGCTTCCAGCGCATCCGCGTTGTTGTATGGGATAATCTCTATTCCCGGTAGATAGGGGCCGTAATTGTTCCGTGCATCGGGATCGGTCGAAAGGGAGATAACAGCGAGGGTCCTGCCGTGGAAGTTGCCTTCGCATGCCACGATAATGGCTTTGTTTTCCGGGATTCCTTTTTTTTGATACCCCCATTTACGTGCAAGCTTCAACGCCGTCTCTACCCCTTCGGCACCGGTATTCATCGGGAGCACCTTATCGTACCCGAAAAATTGGTGAATATACTCCTCGTATGGTCCCAAAGCATCGTTATAAAAGGCCCGGGAGGTGAGGCAGAGTGTTTCTGCTTGCTCTTGTAGTGCCTTCACGATCTTGGGATGGCAATGTCCTTGATTCACGGCAGAGTAGGCAGATAGAAAATCAAAATATTGTTTCCCATCTACATCGGTCACATAGCAACCTTTCCCACTGGAAAGCACCACCGGTAAGGGGCGATAATTGTGCGCTCCGTATTTCTCTTCCAAGTTGATGTAGTGACTACTTTTTATTGAAGCTTCCATTGGATAATAGTTTTTTTGTAAAAAATAAGGGCGCGAGATGATGGATCTATTGGCGAAGTTCCAAGTTCCGGAACTGTATCTCTTTTCCTTCGCTCTGTAGCCCAATATGTCCTTCTCTAACCTCGCTCGTGGCACTATTTTGAAGCACGTCGTTCACGTAAACTGTAATGATTCCTTCGTTCACCGTAACACGCACCTTGTTCCACTCTCCCACGGGCATTTCGCTGGAAGGTTGTTGTTTGGCAATCACGGGAAACGCGGGGCGCTCCGTAACCCCCTCCGGTAACGTGTATTCGTTGAGGTCGGATCCCCCCAAGAGTACGAAATCCCCCGCTTTACCGGCGGCTAATTGACACTCGATCCCATTGGGAAATGGATTCAGTGGTTCTTCAATTAGCACGAACACGCCGCTGTTGCTCTCCTCCCCAGCCCATCGGTATTCAAGTTCAAGCGTGAAGTTACGATACTTTTTCTTGGTATACATGTATCCTAAGGGTTCACCCATTATACGGATGATGCCGTTATCGACCATGTACACGTCTTCCGCGGGCACCGTATTGCCTTCGATCACGAAGTTCCAGTTCGAGAGGTCTTTACCGTTAAAGAGAGTGTTTGATTGTTGCCCACAGCCCGATAAAAGGAAGAAGAACAAGCCGAGCGTAATAGATAGAATCGTTTGTTTCATTGTTGTTAATTTAGAAATGTAATTGATTGTGTATTTTTAAAAGCTTACCACAAAAATACCTTTTTTAAGCCGATTAAAAAACGAATTTTAAAAAAATGTTCAAAGACGAGTGTTTGGGTGCTAACAATCACTCTTCCGAATCACGGAAGGTGAGTCCCAACAAATAAGCAGAAAAAAATTGTGAGATAACGCAGAAATCAATACATTTGTCTCTAAGCAAGCTACAATACAAAAATAAAATGAGTAAAGCGTGTTTCCTGTGGGTTGATGATGAGATGGAACTCTTGATGCCATATGTTCTTTTTCTCAAGGAAAAGGGATATGTCACGGAGTTCGCGGGAAACGGGCATGACGCTCTTGAGATGTGCCGCTCGCGAGTATATGATATTATATTTCTGGACGAACATATGCCGGGTTTGTCGGGGCTCGAAACATTAGAAAGGCTGGATCGTGTCGCTCCTCATGTTCCAGTAGTGATGGTTACGAAAAGCGAGGACGAAGGCATTATGAACCAAGCAATAGGTAAAAAAATCGCGGATTATCTGATTAAACCGGTAAATCCTCATCAGGTATTGTTATCCATAAAGAAGTTGCTTGAGAAAAAGGAGCTTGTAGTGGAGGATGCTGCCATGCGCTATCAGGGTGAGTTGGCACAATTAGATAGGAAAATCAGTGAAGCATATACCGCAAATGACTGGAAATCTATGTACAATGAGCTGGTATACTGGGAGCTGGAATTGGAGGCTTCACGACACCCCGCGTTGGAAATGCTGGTCGCGCAAAAGGTAGAAGCCAACCTCAGGTTCGCGAGGTTTATACGTGAAAATTACGAGCAATGGATATATGATGTTGCTGAACGGCCCGTGATGAGCCCCGATATATTTAAAACTTATCTCTTTCCTATGTTTGACAGGGGTGAGAAGATTTTTTTTATTCTTATCGACAACTTCCGTTTAGACCAATGGCGCGCGATAAAAGATCTGTTAAGAGATACATTTTCATGCAGCGAGGCCCTCTATTTTAGCATCCTTCCCACGGCAACACCTTACGCGCGCAATAGCCTTTTTTCCGGACTCATGCCCGCGCAGTTATCGGAAAAATACCCTGATCTTTGGATAGATGAGTCGGAAGATGAGGGGAAAAATAGGATGGAGGAAGAATATATTCGATATCACTTGCACCGGTCGGGGAGAAGAGTCTCTTTCACCTATTCTAAACTCAGCAGCAATCAGGAGGGAACACGCCTGCTGTCGCGCTTTTCAGAACTAGAGGACAAAGATTTAAATATAATGGTGTTTAACTTTATGGATAACCTCTCCCATACTCGCACAGAGTCGAAGATGCTGAAAGAGCTTGTCGTGGATGAGGCAGCGTATCGATCGATTACTCGATCGTGGTTTCTGCGCTCTCCCCTTATTCCACTCCTCAAAAAGATTGCCGATCGAGGACATAAAGTGATAATCACAACCGATCATGGTGCTATTCGTGTGAAGAGGGGTGTAAAAGTGATCGGAGATAAAGAAACGAACCACAATCTTCGGTATAAACTTGGGAGGAACCTCGCGTACGATCCAAAACAAGTTTACGCGATACATCATCCAAAGAACGTGCAGCTACCCGCTCCAAACGTAAGTAGCCGCTACATTTTCGCGCAAAACAGTGATTTTTTAGTCTATCCAAACCAGTTCAATCAATATATATCCTATTACGAAAACAGCTTTCAGCATGGTGGGATCTCTCTCGAGGAAATGATAATCCCCTTCGTTACGCTGACAGCAAAATAGATACATTATGAGGATAGAAATAAACGATATCTCTGAAATCGAGCAAGCGGCCCGGGAATTTAAGGAGGCAATGGGGAACCACAAGGTTTTTGCTTTTTATGGAAGCATGGGAGTGGGGAAGACAACTTTTATCAAGGCAGTTTGTGAAGAACTGGGGGTGAAAGAAACGGTAACCAGTCCCACATTTGCTATTGTTAACGAGTATCGCGACAAAACGAATACCTCCATTTATCATTTTGATTTTTATCGAATCAATCGGCTCGAAGAGGTGTTCGATTTTGGGTATGAGGATTACTTCTACAGCGGCAATGTATGCTTTATCGAGTGGCCAGAACTGGTTGAAACAATATTGCCTGAGAATTGTATTAAAATAGCTATTCGCTCCACAGAGGATGGGTGTCGAGTCGTTGAAAAACTATAAGAACGATCCAGAATGATTAAACGAAAACCGAGTTTGATACTCATATCCTTAAAATAGTGAGGTGAAAATCCAAATAATTCCTATATTCGCTTTATTTAAACGGAAACTGTTCGGTCTCAATCCTCGATTTTTGACTCTCATGTCTAAAAAAACAATCGTATGAAACGACATTCACTGGTTTTTCTTCTTTTTATTTACTCCTTGGCCTCGTTCGCGCAGGTTAACACCGACCGCGTGATGATGATCGGGAAAAATGCGCTCTATTTTGAAGACTACGTGCTTTCGATACAATATTTTAATCAGGTAATTACATCCAAGCCTTATCTCGCGGAGCCTTACTATTATCGTGCTATGGCAAAGTTTATGCTCGACGATTTTTTGGGAGCCGAGGAAGATGCTACTCGTTGTTTGGATCGGAACCCTTATTACTTGGCTGCTTACCAGCTTCGAGGTGCCGCTCGGCAAAATCAGGAAAAGTACGAGTTGGCAGCAACTGATTATCAACGAAGCCTTGAGTTTTATCCTGAAGACCGTCTCACGTTAGTCAATATGGGGATTGTAAACATTGAACTTGAGCAGTACGAGGTAGCGGAAAAGTTTTTTGAGGTGCTTCTTCGGCGTTATCCCGATTATACGCCCGGCTATCTTGCTCGTTCTCATATGTATATCCAGGCGAAGGATACCCTGAAAGCTATGGAAGACTTAAATATAGCGATAGAGAATGATCCTTATACCGCTCAATCGTTTTCTGTGCGGGGACTGCTCTACTTTCATCAAAATGAGCATAACCTAGCACTGGCAGACCTGGATGAGGCAATTCGATTAGATCCGTACCAACAGGCGAATTACATTAACCGGGGATTGATAAAATATCATCTGAACGACTTGCGTGGTGCAATGGCTGATTATGACCGGGTAATTGAAATGGATGAAAACAACCTAATAGCTCGTTTTAACCGTGGATTACTTCGCGCACAAGTGGCCGATAATAATAGAGCTATACGCGATTTCGATAAGGTGATCGAACTAGAGCCTGACAACACCATTGCCTACCTGAACCGCGCCATGCTGAACAACGAAATTGGGAATTTAAATGGAGCATTAAACGATCTGAACGTGGTGCTAGAGGAGCATCCCGACTTTTTTTCCGGCTACTATACCCGTTCATATATCAAGCGTGAACTGAACGATTTAGTCGGGGCGGAGCAGGATTACATGTTGGCGCGTGCTGAGGAGGCAAAAGCACGTGCAGTGGCTTCCGATAACCCCGAACCTTTTGCCGATGCACGGGAGAGGAGCGAGGCAAAGGACACTCGTGATCAAACCGACAGCGATATTGAAAAGTTTAATCTCTTGGTGGTTGCCAGCGAGGATACTTCTGAAAAATCAAAATATCATCGCCAAAGCCGAGGTAGGGTGCAAAACCTCAACATCCCTGTCGAGAGGGAACCTCGTTTTGTACTTACTTATTATGAACAGGACTATGAAGTACGTCGCCCGGTGTATTTTTCCGAGGTGCTTGATCAAGTAAACAATGAAACGGACCTCGCATGGATCCTTAAGATCACGAATAACGAAGCCCCTCTCAATGAGCTTCAAGTACAGACACATTTTCGATCTATGGACGACTATTCGGCGAAGTTGGATAGCGATCCTACGAATGCTAAACTCTACTTCGGAAGAGGTATGGATTTCGCGTTGGTACAGGATTATGAAAATGCGCTAAAAGATATGGAACACGCCATTAGGTTGGATCCACAGATGGCAATGGCTCATTTTGCTCGTGCAATCATTCGCACGAAACAGCTTGAATACCAGTCGATGCTCTCGGAGGAGCCAGGTTTGCTGGATCAAAAGAACGAGCAGGATCTCTCTATACTAAATGATCTGCCGGGTGTTAAAAGACGTACGGAACTCTCGCTCGAGGCAATTGAATATGATGGAATTCTCAAAGACTATGACGCGATTATCCAGATTGCTCCGGACTTCATTTTTGCTTATTACAACCGGGCGGAAATATTTATAATCGAGAAAGATTATCGGGCAGCAATTGCTGACTATTCTCGAGCTATCAACTTGGAGCCGGAGTTTGCCGAGGCGTACTTTAACCGGGGAATCTCCCGTTTGTCGATCGGCGAAACAGCAGATGGTTTAGATGATCTGCGCAAAGCGGGAGAACTGGGCATCGTGCAATCCTATAGTATCATAAAGCGAATGCAGTAATCCATTGTTACTGAAACAACAGTCTATATATAATATGGAGAACTGAATTTCAATTTTTAGGATGCGGTGAATGATTTTTTCACGAAAAACTATTTCATCAATCACAAAATCATTACATTTGTAGAATAAGAATAACAGAGCATGGTGAAAATTACATTTCCCGATGGTACCGTACGGGAATATGAAAAAGGTGTTACGGGCTTAGAAATAGCAGATAGCATTAGTCGTCGTTTAGCGCAAGAGGTGTTAGCCGCCAGCGTGAATGGAGAGACGTGGGATCTTACCCGGCCCATTGAGAATGATGCCGAAGTGAGGTTGTTAAAGTGGGAAGACCCGGAAGGACAACACGCCTATTGGCACTCGTCGGCTCACCTTATGGCCGAAGCGCTACAAGAACTTTACCCGGGAATAAAATTTGGAATTGGACCGGCCATCGAGCAGGGTTTTTATTACGATGTTGATCCCGGTGAGGGTAAAACCATTAAAGAGGCTGATTTTCCGGCCATCGAAAAAAAGATGATGGAGCTGATCGCCGCGAAGGAGGCTATTGTTCGGGAAAGCATCTCGAAGAAAGATGCTCTCAGGATGTTCTCCGAACGGGACGAGAATTATAAAGTAGAGCTGATCAACGAACTGGAAGACGGTACTATCACCACCTATACGCAAGGGAGCTTTACTGACCTGTGTCGCGGGCCCCATTTGCCCAATACCTCTTATATCAGGGCAGTGAAAGTGCTCTCTTCCGCCGGGGCCTATTGGCGCGGAGATGAAAAAAGGCCGCAGCTGACTCGTCTTTATGGGATTACGTTTCCCAAGAAAAAATTACTGGACGAGTACTTGGTAATGCTGGAGGAGGCAAAGAAAAGAGACCATCGAAAGATCGGCAAGGAACTACAGCTATTTCATTTTTCGCAAACCGTTGGCGCGGGATTGCCCCTGTGGCTCCCTAAAGGAACTCAGCTACGGATGAGGTTGGAAGATTTTTTGAAGAAAATTCAACGTGACTTCGATTACGATCCTGTTATTACTCCGCACATAGGGCACAAACAGCTTTACGTGACATCGGGACACTACGATAAATACGGCAAAGATTCATTTAAGCCCATCAAGACCCCGGAAGAGGGTGAGGAGTTCCTGCTGAAGCCGATGAATTGCCCCCACCACTGTGAAATATATAAAGCGTTTCCCCGCTCGTATAAAGATTTGCCACTTCGCATGGCAGAGTTTGGAACGGTATATCGCTACGAGCAAAGCGGCGAGTTGCATGGCTTGACTCGTGTGAGGGGTTTCACGCAGGACGATGCCCATATCTTCTGCACGCCTGATCAAGTGAAGGATGAGTTTTTGAAAGTGATGGATATCATTTTTATCATCTTCCGAGCCCTAGACTTCAAGGAGTTTGAGGCGCAGATTTCTTTGCGTGACCCAGAAGATAAAGAGAAGTACATTGGAACCGATGAAAACTGGGAAAAGGCGGAACGTGCCATAGTGGAAGCCTGCGAGGAAAAAGGCCTCAAGGCCAAGGTTGAACTCGGAGAAGCTGCTTTTTACGGGCCTAAGCTCGACTTCATGGTAAAAGATGCATTGGGACGCCGCTGGCAACTGGGAACAATTCAAGTGGATTATAACTTACCTGACCGCTTCGAGCTGGAGTATACAGGTGCCGACAACCATAAACATCGTCCGGTGATGATTCACCGTGCGCCCTTTGGTTCCATGGAACGATTCGTGGCAGTTCTGATCGAACATACTGCCGGGAAGTTTCCTCTTTGGCTAGCTCCCACTCAAGCTGTGGTGATCCCGGTAAGCGAGCGCTTTAACGAGTACGCGACGCATGTGGTGAAGGAGCTAAAGAAACAAGATATTCGAGCCGAGGTGGACGATCGTAACGAGAAGGTGGGGCGGAAGATTCGCGATAATGAACTGAAACGGATCCCTTACCTCTTAATCGTGGGTGAAAAAGAGACGGAAAATGGAGAGGTCTCCGTAAGAAAACAGGGCGGGGAGGACAAAGGTTCCATAAAATTGAGTACATTTGCATATGACGTGTCACGGGAGGTGTCAAAAATGATGCGCCCTGAAGAATTTGATATTTAGTAGTATAGTATTAAAAGATTTAAAAAAGTAAATTAATAACACAGAGAAAACATTAACAACACCTGAATGAGAAGAAACTCTAAAGACCAACACCGAATCAACGAACGTATTCGAGTACCGGAAGTCCGATTGGTGGGCGACAACGTGCAAGAAGGTATTTATCCCACCAGAGAAGCGAGAAGAATTGCTGATGAGCAGGAATTAGATTTAGTCGAAATTGCACCAACGGCCAAGCCACCCGTCTGTAGAATCATCGATTACCAGAAGTTTGTCTATCAACAAAAAAAGAAGCTGAAGGAGCAGAAGGCGAAAGCTGTAAAGGTGACAGTAAAGGAGATTCGCTTCGGTCCGCAGACCGATGATCACGATTATAATTTTAAACTGAAACACGCGATAAACTTCCTGAATGAAGGCTCAAAAGTGAAGGCCTTTGTATTTTTCAGGGGCCGCTCCATTCTTTTTAAAGAGCAAGGCGAGGTATTGCTGCTTCGTTTCGCGAACGATCTTGAAGAATATGCCAAAGTGGAGCATATGCCCATAATGGAGGGCAAACGTATGTCGATCATGCTCTCACCGAAGAAAACAACCCCTCATAATAAGAAAGAAGATAAAGGAGAATAAGTTAATCAGGCCGCGTTCGCGGCCTGAATTATTTCTGAACTTCACACGCTATATCCGCGATTACATGCTTTTTTGTTTATTTGGCCGCGAATTGTTCGAGATCGAGATTTGGGTCGATTTGATGTGGGGTGTAGATTAACTCATCCCAAGTGACCCGCTCCTGCCTCGAAGCTGCCTCCCTTCCTAGAATCGCGGTTAGTGTTGAATGACAACCCGATTGCAATTGGTTAAGGAAACGTCCGCTGGTGATGCTATCGATAAACGCTTTCCCTTTGTTGAGGTCGGCATCATCGAGCGAAGAGGAACTTAGTCCCTGCGCGATCGATTCAGGTGTGAGCTCCGACGCGGAACGTACGATCCCTGAATCCCACTGATGCTTCCCGTTGATAAAGACGCCCCCGCTATAATGCGCTTCTGCAATCCCGTCGGTTCCCACGAAACGGGCGCATACATCGCCAAATACATTCGCGAACTTGGACGAGTGTACCGACACGTTTATATCATCGGGGTACTTGTAAATAACCTGGTAGTTGGTCCACGCATTACCGAAGTCGGGCCCTCCCTTTCTTCCTCCCTCTCCGATAGCATACAACGGGGTAGTTCCTAGAATCCAATTGCAGGTATCTATCATGTGAATGGCCTGGTCGAGATAACATCCACCCGAAATTTCGTGAAAATGGTAATGGTTACGGATGCGCATCTCGTCGTACGACATCCCCTCATGAGGGATGATAGCCGCGCCCGACGAAAAGTAATAGAGCTGAACCGTAACGATTTCACCGATATCGCCCCGCTGGATACGCTTGGCCATCTCCATGTACGGTGTTGCATAACGAATTTGGAAACCATCGAAAGCGGAAACACGCCCTTTGATGTCCGCTGCCATATTCATGATTTGCCGACATCCTTCCGCGTCAACAGCCATCGGCTTTTCGCAATAAACATGTTTCCCTGCCGCAAGCGTATCATCCAGCATCAGGGGGTGGGAATACCCGGGAGAGGCTATGATCACCGCGTCCACGTTTTTATTTCCCAATAATCGTAGGTAAGCATCGTGTCCGTAATAGGCACTGTTTTTTTCGACAGGGCCGTATCCTTTTTTTCTGTTTAATTTGTTGGCGTATTCAACCCCATCCCGGAGTTTGTCCTTGAAGAGGTCCGCGATTGCCGTGACGCGAATATTCGAGCTCTGTGCCATGCTGTCGAGGATCCCTCTGGCACGTGAACCACAGCCCACGATGCCTATCCCGACAGACGATTGATTGTTCGTTGCAAAAACAAGGCCCGGTTTTAATACGGTAAGGGTCGATAGTGCAGATACATTGCGAATAAAGTTTCTTCTGTTCATTGTAAATTTTTTTACAAGTAATTTGGTATATAAATTATTAGAAAACAAAGATACGGATATTTTCGCGAAATGCCCTGTTTGGCGAAACATCTTTTAACAGTCAGTTTTCACACCGATAATTAACATATTATGAGATAAATAAGTTAGTTTGCCGTGGATTAAAGAAGGAAAAACATTTTTCAGAACGTAAGTTCAAATTTCTTTTGTATATTCGCGAGGAACAAAAATCCGCTTCTGGAGTAGATACTTGTTTCTGCTTCAGGGGAGGGATCGTTATTTAATCAAAAAATAATTTCTTGGCGGATAAACAGAATTTGATCCGAAACAGCTTGTTAAAGCATTTATGGAGGTAGTTCTTTTAGATTGCCAGTATACCCTTAACGTTTTAAACTCATAAAGTCATAGCAATGAGACATAAAACTTCGGTCCTGATTGTTAATTCCAAGGAAAAGGAAAGCAAAGTTCGTCAAGTTCCCACCCACATCATTGTAAACTGGCGTAAATACACGATGCTCTTGGCAATGCTTGTAGTTGCCTTCTTTTTGGTCTCTGGTTTTTTGATTTATCAAAACACTAGCCGCTCGTATCAAGAAAGGTTAGACAGAGCCAATTATATTCGAAACCAAATCGATGTGAATAAGGCACTCACTGCCTTCGCGTCAATTGATTCGGGAATCTATCGTCTCAACTCATTTCTCCATGAACGGGGGCTGGAACAATTAAAAATAGAGAATGCGGGTGGTGTAGAAACAGACTTTGATATCATTCATATCAACGAGTTTGCTAGTTTTTATCAAAACCAGATTGAAGGACTGGAAGAGATACTGAGTATGTTGCCCATAGGTAAACCGTATGATGGTTCAATTACTTCGAGTTTCGGGTACCGAAGAAATCCGTTTACCGGCGCGGGCCGGGAATTTCACTCGGGTGTCGATTTCAGAGGTCGCGTGGGTGATAGCATCCAAACTACCGGCGACGGAGTGGTTTCTTTCGCGGGCCCTAAAGGCGGACTTGGGCGATGCGTAATTATAGAACACAATGAAAACCTACAAACACTTTATGCACACCTCCATCGCGTAAATGTGGTAAAAGGGCAACAAGTAAGCAGTGGCGAAGTAATTGGATTTCTAGGAAATACCGGAAGAAGCACGGGCCCCCATTTACACTATGAAATCATACTTAACAATAAAAAGATTAATCCAAAAATATATTTTAATTTTGAAACGGAAAAAGGTTATGATTAAAGAAGAGAAAAAAAGAGATGCAGGTGTTTCTAAATTAGATTCCATGCGTATAAACACGATCATCGGGAATGATATTGTTTTTAAAGGGGATCTTTCGGGTGACAGCGTCATTCGTATAGATGGTAGAGTGGAAGGAAATATTTCACTAAAACAGGGCATTATACTTGGCGAAAAAGCTTTCGTGGAAGGAAATATGGAAAGCGATTACATTATTCTTTTTGGACATATCAAGGGCAATATTAAAAGCAAAGAAATTATTCTAAAATCCACCGGTACCGTAGAGGGTGATATCGTAACAGATGCATTGGAAATTGAAATGGGCAGCCGCTATAATGGTAACTTGAAGATTAGTCAAATTGAATCAGCTAAAGAAACTATTCAGGAGCCTCGAACAGTTGAAATACATCCAATCAATAAAAAAGCGAACGAATAGTAGAGTACGATCCATGCGTTGAGGCCGCCCATGACTGGGAAGTCGAAACTGCCTTTTTCCGATACCTTTATATCTTGTCTCGACGAGACATTATATATAAGGGTAGATATTCTTTTGATAATTCAAATTAAATCATTACTTTTGCAAACTTTTTATGACCTGAGAACAGGAAATGAGGAGTATATAATCAAACAAATTCAAATAGAGCAAAATGCCAAAAATTAAGACTAATTCCGGTGCCAAAAAGAGGTTCGCCCTTACCGGAACAGGAAAAATCAAACGGAAGCATGCTTTTAAAAGTCACATCTTGACAAAAAAGACCAAAAAGCAGAAAAGAAATCTGACGAAAACGGGTCTTGTACACAAGGCGGACGAAAAAAACATCAAAACCCTTTTGGGTCTGTAAAAACAGCAGTTGTTTCCGGTAAAAGATTTATTAACAGGATGTATATGCCCCTAAGAGCTCTGCTAGACAGAGACGCTATCATTCAAAACAAGTAACATTATGCCAAGATCAGTCAATCACGTTGCCTCTCGCAACCGCAGGAAAAAAGTCCTAAAACTAACCAGAGGCTACTTTGGTGCCCGCAAGAACGTATGGACAGTCGCCAAAAACACGTGGGAAAAGGGACTTACCTACGCCTATCGCGACAGAAAAAACAAAAAACGTAACTTTCGCTCACTATGGATTCAACGTATCAACGCTGCAGCACGTGAACACGGAATGTCGTATTCCCGTTTCATGGGTGCGTTGAACAAGCAAGGGATAGAAATAAACCGTAAGGTGCTTGCCGACCTTGCCATGAATCATCCCGAGGCATTTAAGGCAATCGTGGACAAAGTGAAATAGATCGATTTTATCGATTTCTGGTAAAAAGGGAGAATCCATCGCGGTTTCTCCTTTTTTGTGTTTAATCATCTCGTCCACCTAGGGTACCGCATTTGTTCACATGTGATTTATTCCCGAGTCGATGAGGTAAATCGCACCGATAATGGTAACTTTGTAACGATAAAAAACGATACTATGCTGAAAAGAAATCTATTTGGTGTAATTACTGCTGTTTTGTCGCTCGCGGGAGTGTTCGGAGGATGTAATCCAAAAGGAGCGGCTTCTTCGGAGCCAGTGGTTTACTCCA
>JAAYTC010000200.1 GCA_012518155.1 Bacteroidales bacterium
AAAATATACAATTCAACAACTTCATGAAGTCAACATGACTAGAGTGACAAAGAAATATATAAATTAATCGTATGAAAGTTCATGAATATCAGGCAAAGGAAATGTTTGCAACGTATGGCCTCCCTGTCGACAAAAGCGAGGTATGCCGATCGGTAGACGATGCAGTAAAAGCATACAACCGGCTGGATACGAGCAAAGTTATTGTAAAAGCCCAAGTGCATACCGGGGGAAGAGGAAAGGCAGGTGGCGTAAAGCTAGCCACCGACGAGGTCGAGCTTCGTCAACATGCTGCCGCCATTCTAGGGATGGATATAAAAGGCTTCACGGTAGACCGTGTTTTAGTTGGTGAGGCAGTAAACATCGACAAGGAGTATTATGCCAGTTACGTGATCGATAGAAAATCGAAATCCACCCTTTTAATGATCAGCAAGGAGGGGGGGATGGATATCGAAGAGGTAGCACGCGTAAGTCCGGAAAAAATACACAAATTCGTGATTGACCCTTCCGTGGGAGTCCCCGATTATCTAGCACGTGAGGCCGCGTTCAAGCTTTTTGACGATATTAAACTGGTGCGCCAAGTGGCCGCCATTTTTCAAAAACTTTACACGTTATTCGTTAATAGCGATGCCTCGTTAGCCGAGATCAACCCACTAGTATTGACAAAAGAGGGAAACATCGTGGCGATCGATGCCAAAATGACTTTCGACGATAACGCCCTATATCGTCATACGAAGATTGCCGCCTTAAATGAACCGACCGAGGAAGAAAAGAAGGAGTTATATGCTAAAAGTAAGGGCTTCAGCTACGTGAACTTGGGCGGGGAGATTGGTTGTATGGTCAACGGTGCCGGCCTCGCGATGGCGACGATGGACATGATTAAACTTTACGGGGGAGATCCTGCCAATTTTCTTGATATCGGTGGAAGTTCGAATCCAACGAAGGTGATTGAGGCAATGAAGTTATTATTAAATGATGAAAACGTGAAAGTTGTTTTAATCAATATCTTTGGCGGCATTACTCGCTGCGACGATGTCGCGCACGGGCTATTAAAGGCATTTGAACAGATAAAAACAGATATTCCCATCGTGATTCGCCTCACCGGGACTAATGAAAAGGAGGGAAGAGCTCTGTTGGAAGGCACGCACTTCCACGTGGCCGAGACCATGGGGCAAGCGACCCAGAAAGCGGTATCATTGGTAAATAATAATCACGATTGAAAAAAAGAAATTATGAGCATTCTGATTGACAATAACACTCGATTAATTGTACAAGGAATTACAGGACGCGATGGTGGTTTTCACGCTTCAAAGATGAAATCGTACGGAACGAAGGTGGTAGGTGGCACATCACCCGGCAAAGGCGGGAGCGCGATTGATGGTATTCCGGTGTTTAATACCGTGAAAGATGCGGTAGAGGCAACCGAAGCTAACACCTCTGTAATATTTGTGCCCGCCCCCTTCGCGAAAGACGCTATGATGGAGGCAGCCGACGCGGGTATCAAGCTCGTGATCTGCATCACCGAAGGAGTCCCCACGTTGGATGTGATTGAAGCGAACCATTTTATAAAACGCAAAGGAGCCAATTTAATCGGACCCAACTGCCCCGGTTTGATTACTCCGGAACAAAGTTTAGTAGGAATAATGCCCACGATGATCTTTAAACATGGTGGAACGGGTGTGATCAGTCGCAGCGGAACGTTAACCTACGAAGTGGTATATAACCTCACGAAGAGCGGGATAGGACAGTCCACGGCCATAGGTGTGGGTGGTGATCCCGTAGTAGGACTCTATTATCAAGAGCTTTTAGAAATGTTCGAGAACGACCCCGACACCGATTCCATCGCGTTGATTGGGGAAATTGGCGGCGATGCCGAAGAACGAGCGGCAGAATATATAAAAGCCCATGTTACTAAGCCCGTCGCGGTGTTTATCGCGGGCCAACAAGCCCCTCCCGGAAAGCAAATGGGCCACGCGGGTGCCATCATTTCGAGTGGTTCAGGCACGGCCGCCGAAAAGATCGCCGCTTTTGAAGCCGCGGGCGTACCTGTCGCGAACGAGCCAAGTAAAATACCAGAGTTGTTAAAAAACAGAAGGTAAGTTAAAAGGCGACATACCGCGGTGAAATATTGCTAGAGGAGCTTCCATTACATCGCAGAAAAGAGCGGGCTTAAAAACCCGCTCTTTCTATTTTACATT
>JAAYTC010000201.1 GCA_012518155.1 Bacteroidales bacterium
GGATTTCAGATCAACGAAGAGGGAGAAATCAAACCTTCAAACAGGGGTATCTTGATCAAGAAAATCGTGGAGGATTTAAAAGAGAAGAATTTTAATCACGTTTTATAAAACCAAATAGTATGAAAAATCCGATAACAGTCGAAGAGTTGCAAGCTCTGTTAAACGACGAAAGCACGGTGGCCGAGGCCATGGATTTCTATTTCGAGTATATTCCCACGGGGCCTTTCACGGGGGAGTACCAGCTCAAAAGCCATATCCAAATTGTAAAGAATTACAATTACCAAACAACGGGCGTGGTGGAGTCGGCTTCGTTGTTTAATATCAAGGAGATCATCTTGAACGATGCAAATAGTAGGGCAAGGAAAAGCAGGGATAAAATTTTCTCCCGAAGAGGATCAGACGGGGATCGTAAGATATTGGTGACGGAGGGCGATTCATGGTTCCAATACCCTAAATACAAGAAAATGGGGCTCACGTTGTCGAAAGAGGTGAAAGACGTGATCGACTACCTTATCGAGGAGCCGGATTACAACGTGAAAAGCTTGGATGCCGCGGGCGACATGATCCGAAACATGTTCCATTTAAGCGAGTACCTCGAAGCAATACGAGAACATAACCCTAAGGCATTTATTCTTAGTGGCGGGGGAAACGATTTCTTCGAGGTGTTCCCGAACATGCTTACCGAGGGGAGCGCTGATTCGATGGAGTCGTACCTTAAGATTAGCTGGACCACGGAGATAAAAGTGATTGAAACCTATTACAAGGGGTTCTTGGATATATTGACGGAGGAGTTTCCCGCGTTGCCGGTAATTCTTCACGGCTACGATTATATCATGCCCCGTCCCGACGGGAAATGGATTGGGAAACCCATGATTACCAAGGGAAAACTAAACATGGACAAGGACAGGAAAGTATTGATCAAGCTGGTCATGGATCGGTTTAACCAAACGCTACTCGACCTGTCGCTCTTGTACGAAAATGTACATTTTATCGATTTACGTAACACGGTGCCCCAAGACGCGAGTTTTTGGCACGACGAGATTCACCCGAACGACGAGGGGTTCAAACTTGTCGCGGATAAATTCATCGCCACATTGAAATCGATCGGTGTCTAACCGGGCGATGAATGTTTACCAGATAATCCTTGAGGCGCTGGGTAGCCCACACGCGAAATTGCCTACCCCGTTTCGAGTTGATCCGATAGCCAACAGAAATAATCATATCTAGATTGTAGTGTTTAAGTTTTCTTCGCACCTTTCTCTTGCCCTCTAGTTGAACTACCGAGTATTCCTCGGTAGTTGCCGCCTCAGCAAGTTCCCCATCATGATAGATGTTCTTAATGTGCAAACCTATGGTATCCGTGTCCTTATCGAACAGTTCAGCCATCTGCCGTTGAGTAAGCCAAAGAGTGTCTTTTTCAAGTTTTACATTTTTAAATCCTTTTTTCACCTTGATGAATTGTTTCTGGGACACACTTTCTTATAATTACACTCGGCTTCTTTCAGTATACTAAAAGATATCTTATCTTTGTACTGAAAGAAATCGGTTGTAAAAGTTTGGCATAAAATCTCCCGCCACTTTCTTGGAATATTTTTCATTCCGATATTCAGTCACTCGTTGAAGGTTCAAGGAAAACACAAACATATCTTCTATTACAAGAATAAGGGAGTGTGATTTGATTACGTCTTCCCGATAACCTTTCTTCAATACGCCATAGGAAATATCAATTGAAGAAATATCTCTATAAATAAAATCTTTCGTACCTTTGTAGCAGAAAAGAACGAGAAACAGTTCTGGATGCAGATTCATCAGCCTTAAGACCAATAATGCGCGCGAAATAGTAGGATGAAGTATCTCAACAAAAATTGATCTCGATTCATGAACAAAGCAAATACATATCTAAAATAAATAACGAAAGAATTATGACACCAATTATCAATTCACAACTGACAGAGTTTAAAGTTGAAGCTTATCATAACGGGAATTTCAAGACCGTATCACATAACGACGTACTGGGAAAATGGGCTATTTTCTTCTTTTACCCGGCCGACTTTACTTTCGTCTGCCCCACCGAGCTGGTGGACGTGGCCGAAAAGTACGAAGAGCTGAAAAAGATGGGCGTGGAAGTGTACTCGGTAAGTACCGACAAGCATTTCACCCACAAGGCATGGCACGACGCTTCGGAGAGCATCCGCAAGATTAAATACCCGATGTTGGCCGACCCCACCGGACACCTTACACGCGCGTTTGGCGTGATGGTGGAAGACGAGGGAGTGGCTTACAGGGGTACCTTCGTGGTAAATCCCGAAGGAAAGATCAAAATTGCCGAAATTCACGATAACGGCATCGGACGGAACGCCGAGGAGCTGGTACGTAAAGTGAAAGCGGCTCAGTTCGTGGCTACGCACGACGGGGAAGTATGCCCGGCTAACTGGCAAGAAGGAGAAGAAACCCTGAAACCGAGTATCGACCTGGTAGGAAAAATCTAAATTTACATCAACTGCTGACGGGTAGCTCGCGAATCTCTACAGAATCACGGGTTACCCGTCGCTTTTTAATAGAAGCGAAGTTGATCAATCACTCTAAATGAAACAAAGTTATGTTAGATACAGCATTAATAGAACAACTGAAAACCATATTCGCGGGGCTCGAGCATCAGTACACGTTTGATGTCGCGGTGGACACGAATCATCCGAAAAAAGGGGAATTGCTGGAGTTGCTGAACGACGTGGTGTCGACTTCCGATCGGCTCTCGTTAAAAGAGCGCACGGGAGAGGCCCTCGAGTTCGATATACTGAAAAATGGGGAAAACACGGGCATCAAATTTCGGGCAGTCCCCACGGGACACGAGTTTAGCTCGCTGCTCCTGGCCATACTGAACGCGGACGGTAAGGGGAAGAACCTACCGGACGAATTTATCGCCAAACGATTGAAATCGCTCAAGGGGGAAATTAAACTAACGACCTACATGTCGCTAACCTGTACCAACTGCCCGGACGTGATCCAGGCTCTGAACGCGATGGCGGTGATCAATCCTAACATCACGCACGAGGCGGTGGACGGGGGCATCTACAAGGAGGAAGCGGAAGCCAAAGACCTGCAAGGGGTTCCCTCTGTGTTTGCCGACGGGGAACTCATTCACGTGGGGCGAGGCGGCTTTGGTGAGCTCTTGAACAAGCTGGAAGCCAAATACGGTAAAGTAGAGGTAGAAGCGGGAGCGAGCAACGGTGCCTCCGAGAAGCCAAGAGAATACGACGTTATCGTTGCGGGCGGAGGCCCCGCGGGGGTGTCGGCCGCGATTTATAGCGCGCGGAAAGGGCTTAATGTGGCGCTCCTTGCCGATAAGGTGGGGGGACAAGTTACGGAGACCGGTGAGATCAAGAACCTTATTTCGGTGCCGGAGACGACCGGTGCTCAATTGACGGCTCACCTAAAACAGCATATGGAGGAGTACTCGATTGATGTGCTGGAA
>JAAYTC010000202.1 GCA_012518155.1 Bacteroidales bacterium
AGTATCTTGTAGGCCGAATTGGCCGAGCTGAGGTTGGGGAATATCAACGTGTTTACCTCCTTTCCTTGAAGGTGGGTAAAAGGATACTTCCTATCTCTTAGTTGCTTGTCTAACGCGTAATTGACCTGCATCTCACCGTCGACAACCATCTCCGGATATTTTTCATGCAGTGCCTTTACTGCTTTGTGAACACTGGCCGGGCTGCCTTCGGAGTCGGCTCCAAAGTTGGAGTAGGAGAGCATGGCGATGACCGGGTCGTGATTAAAAAACTTAACCGTGGAGTTCGCCAGGCGTGCTATATCAATCAATGCATCCGTGTCGGGATGGCGATTGAAAAGCGTGTCGGCAAGGAAAAGCATGCCTTTTTTGGTGTTCAGGATATGCATCGCGCCGATATAGTTGATACCATCGCGAATCCCGATCACCTCCTTCGCGATGGCGGTCGCGTCGGCATACTTGCTAAAGACGCCCGTGATCATGGCATCTGCTTCACCCGTTTCGACCATCATCATGCCGAAGTAGTTCCGTTCGAACATCTTTTCCGCGGCCTCATCGAAGGTCATTCCATGTCGTTTTCGCTTCTCTGTGAGGATCCCCGCGTAACGTAGCCGCCGCTCCTCTTCTCTATCGTGCCGCAGATTAACGATCTCTATTCCTTCCAGGCTGATCTGGTTCTCGCGTGCCACGTTTGCAATCTTCTCCTCGTTACCTAATAGTACGGGTTTGCAGATGCCTTCTGCTCGAGCAGTTTCAGCAGCCTTAAGCATGTTCAGGTGATTGGTTTCAGAGAAGATCACCCGTTTGGGGTTTTGGCGCGCCATCTCGTAGAGGCGGCGGATAAGTTTATTGTCCAGGCCCATGAGGTCGCGCAGCTTGTGGTCATACGCCTCCCAGTCGGTAATCGGATTACGTGCCACGCCCGATTCCATCGCGGCTTTGGCCACGGCAGGTGCCACGGCTGTCAGTAGCCTTGGATCCAATGGCTTGGGGATGATATAGTCACGGCCAAACCTTAATCTCTTTATACTATAGGCAGCATTCACCACGTCAGGCACCGCCTTCTTGGTGAGTTCTGCCAACGCGTAAACGGTGGCCACTTTCATCTCTTCGTTAATGGTGGTGGCTTGCACGTCGAGTGCCCCGCGAAATATGTAAGGGAAGCCCAACACGTTATTGATCTGGTTGGGGTAGTCCGAACGTCCAGTGGCAAAGATAATGTCGCCCCTCGATTCCATCGCCAACTCGTAAGATATCTCGGGGTTGGGGTTGGCCAGCGCGAACACGATGGGGTCGCTGCTCATCGATCGCAGCATATCGGGAGTGAGCACGTCCGCCACGGAGAGCCCTAAAAACATATCGGCTCCCTTTACCGCTTCCTCCAGAGTGCTGATTTGCCGGGCGGTAGCAAAGGGCTTTTTACGGTCGTTCAAGTCGGTTCTGGAGGTGTTGATCACTCCCTTGGAGTCCAGCATCACGATATTCTCCGGTTTCGCTCCCAGCGCGATATATAGCTGGGTACAGGAGTTGGCGGCAGCTCCCGCGCCGTTTACCACGATTTGAATCTCTTCGATCTTTTTCCCGTTAATTTCCAACGCGTTGAGTAAGCCACAAGCCGAGATAATAGCCGTGCCGTGCTGATCATCGTGCATGATGGGGATATCCAGCTCGTTCTTAAGCCTCTCCTCGATCTCGAAGCATTCAGGGGCTTTGATATCTTCCAAGTTGATGCCCCCAAAGGTGGGCGAGATGGCTTTTACAATCTCGATGAATTTATCGGGATCTTTCTCATCCACCTCGATATCGAACACGTCGATCCCCGCGAATATTTTAAACAATACTCCCTTACCTTCCATCACAGGCTTACCGGCCACGGCACCGATATCGCCCAGCCCTAATACCGCTGTCCCATTGGAGATCACCGCTACCAAGTTTCCTTTCGAAGTGTAATCGTATGCTTTGCGAGGGTCATCTTTTATTTCCAAGCAGGGCTCTGCCACGCCAGGAGAGTACGCGAGAGAGAGGTCTCGTTGAGAACTATATGGTTTCGTGGGAACTACCTCGATTTTGCCGGGACGTCCCTGCGAGTGATATGTAAGCGCGTCGTCTCGAAGCTTGCTTTTTGCCATTTTGTTTGAATTCATTTAATAAAAAAATAATGTGTACAAAATTATAAAATAATCGCGACAGATTATAATCCAAGTGATAAATCATTCATTCGTCTCATTCATTCGTCGGCTAAAAGGGACGCGTTCATCGGGTAAATGGACCGGTGGGATTATCACGACTGATATTCTGCTTGCCCGTAAATAGAGCGCGTTCATCGGGTAAATGGACCCTATTCATCGATTTTATATTGCGGAAGGAATCTCCGCTATCTATCTTTGCAGAAGATAAGATATATCTCGTGATAATATACAAACCCTTAAAATTTTTCGTATGGAAACAAATGCTTCTTCATCTTCAACGTCCACCCGGGTCAAATCTAAAGGAGTTCTATTTGGATTACTCATGGTGGCGGCAGGACTGCTCTTTCTCTCCTTCAACTTCGGATGGATTGATACTACGTTAAGGCCAATTGTTTTTTCATGGCCCATGCTCTTTATTGTTTTTGCAATCGTGAGTTTTTCGAAGAACAATTACTTCGCGACGTTGTTCTTGTTGATATTAGGACTGTTTTTTCTGCTTCCCCGGGTTGCCTTAGCCTATCCAGGTCTATTGCCGGGGATTGACGGTGATTTTGCTCGGCACTTTTGGCCGCTACTGCTCATTATTTTTGGAGTCGCCTTTATCACCTGATCTTCGTTTCTGCCCAATTTGTCAGGGTACACCGGTCCTATATAGTAAACGTGGAAAAGATACTACGTATCGAAACATACGAGAAACGGAACCAAATGCTTACCCTCGCGAA
>JAAYTC010000203.1 GCA_012518155.1 Bacteroidales bacterium
ATTTCCGGAGCCACCGATTTCGGAAGCTTATCATCAATCGAGATAAACGACGCGTTCAGCCCCTTGGGCACGTTCGACCAGTCGGACAGCGTATCGCTCGTGGGGTCTTTCATCTCTACAAAAGTTATACACTCTTTTTTAGAGCGGTTGTTGCTGCACGAAACTGCAGTCAGCAGGGACAAGCCAATTAATACACATAGTGTTAATCGAAAAATAGATGTCGCGATTCTCATGATTCTCTTTTTTTAACGAGTCATACTCACAAAGGTAATGAAATTTTAAAGAATCGCAACGATCGGAAATTGGGATTGTTAGGAGCTATCATTCATAACGCCAAACAACACCGAAGCTTTTTTCTCTCACCCCAAAAAGTCGGCTGCTCGTGAAAAAATATCCCGGAACGCTCTGTTAAGCGAGAAGGTGTCTTTCGTGTTAATGGGAAAGGGTGTTTCATGGGTATAATCGAAGGGGAAATCGAGCAATTGAATGCTTCCCCTACTCGTTTCCAATCCCAATGCTTCTTCTATTCCGTGGTAGGGGATCACGGTGTCTTTGGCAAGGGCGATGCCGCGGATTCTTTCTCCCAGACCGGTAAAGAACTTTTCACGCTCCAAACGAAATCGTTCAGGCGTGATCATCTTCAAAAAGGCGTTGAACGCGTTATCGCGCTTCCAGAAGGGAGTGGGCTCGTTCGACTGGGATATTACTTGGTTTTCAAGAAAAAACTGACTTTCACGAAGAGTTTGGTTTTCAGGGAGAATATGGCTTTTAAGAGGGATTTGGCTCTCATTCCCGAATACATGAACGTAATAGTGCAGCAATTGCTCGAACGCGGGTTTATCGAGGATGCTCCGCGAGATGCCCTGCATGGAACGAAAGATGCTGCCTCCGCAGAACATGAAGAGTCGCGCGTCAGAAAAAAGTCCTTTCCGGTTTGCCATGAGAGCCACCTGCGATAGTAAAGCACCGATGGAGTAGGCGAATATATCGATATCGGTTCCCTCTTTGAACAAGGGATGACGTCCCGTTTTGATTCCTTCAAACAGGGCAGTTAAATCGGCCCATGTTTGGCGACCCGAAAGGTAAAAGCGTTCGGGATGCTTGCTGATGCGCGCGCTCAACGCGATGTTGGCGTAGCTAATGGAACGATCGCCATCGTATTGATCCCTTCGAATGTTTAAAAGATTCACGAGGCTGCGGGGATTCGACCAATCGTTCGGTGCCCGATTCATGTGGAATGCAATGGGAAACAGTATCACCGGTTTGCCCGTATCAAGGCAAAGCGATTCCGCCCAAGGAAGGTATTTACTCCAGCTGCGTTCATTCAGGCCGTGCAATAGAAGAATGCATTCTTCGAACTTGAACGCCTTCCCCGCGGCAGGTATAAAAACGGGATATTCGAATGAAAAGTTCTCGCGTATTTCGTGATCGGGCAATCGTTCCTCTTTGGCTGGAACCCGACCCTCAACAGAAGCTTCAGCATCGGAATATCTACCGAGTGGAGCCAATCCCGTTCGCTTGCTCCCTCCTTTAGCAGATGCCGCGTTGAAGCCTGTAGCTAACGGGCTCTCGAACTTGAAAAATAGAATTTGAACCGGAGCATCCGGGAGCCGGCAGTTAGCCCCTAACTGAAAATGGGCGTCCAGTATCTTGTAGCGACTATCGTATGGTGTCATAACTATTTGCTTTCCAGTAAAAGAACGATCTTTTTCACCGATTTGCAAATCAAAGGGAAAAGCAGGCAGCCTATGGTGTGAAATCGGGATCGAGGGACGAAATCGTCTATAGAGGGGTGAATAATCGTCAAGGAGGGACGATTAATTTAGCACCTCTTCGATAAAAAGACTATTTTTGTAATCGAGGAAGATTTCGAATATAGCGAGAAATGGACGGAAAAATACCCGCGTACTTGTACGAGAAAAGCAACACTGTAAAAATGATTTTATTTACAGCGTCGTTCGCCTTGCTATTCATTAACCTGTTCCAACCATTCGGGTCTCGCGATTGGTACCCCGGCATTTCCGATATAAAGTACTTCGCGTTTTCCAGCCTGATTATCCTTACCGGGATGCTCGTGGTGGTCATCAGCCGGGTTATTCTCACATCTTACTCTAAAAAGCACGATGTTCTCTACTGGCAGTTCGCGCTGTGGATAGGTTGTGAAATCGTGGCAATGGCCATCTTCTACACCCTTTTCGCGCGGTTTTTTCCCAAGGACGGAATCGAGCGTGACCTCTCCGAGATATTTCGGCAAAGCCTTATCAACACGGCCTTAGTGCTCCTTTTGCCCTATGCCATCACGTGGCTCTACTTCTCGTGGAAAGAAAAAAGCAAACTACTCGAGCATATCGAACAGGTGAAATCGAACGAAACGCATGCCCGCGCCTTGGTGGCCTTCCCCGATGAGAAGGGCGACCTGAAAATATCCATCATGCTGGATAACTTGCTCTATGTTGAGTCGGCCGACAACTACGCCACCATCAATTACATGAACAAGTCGAAGCAATCCCGCTTCCTGCTTCGTAATTCACTCAAGTGGATGGAGGAGAATCTCACGAAAGATACCCCGTTGACTCGTTGTCACCGTTCATACATCGTGAACATGGATAAGGTGAAGATCCTTAAAAAGGTGAAAGGTGGAATCGTGCTCGAGTTAGACGCTGAAAATACCCCTGAAATTCCCGTGTCGAAAACCTATTACGATTCGTTTATGAAAAAGTTCTCGCGCTACTCGGTATGAAATAATTATTGATTCAAAACTATTTACTATCTTTACTCTCAAAGATAATAAGGATAATATGGAGAAGACTATGAATACGAGTATAGCTATCAGGGATAAAATTCATCAGTTTGTGGATAAGGCCGATGAAAGGATTTTGAGGATTCTTGAAGCCATCGTCGATACGGAAGAAAGGGGCGATCCGGTCGTTCCTGAATTTTTTTATCAAGAACTGGATAAGGATAGGGAAAAACACCTAAAAGGTGAAATTCCTTCATATAATTGGAAAGAAGTGAAAAGTAGGCTGATAAAAAATCATGGTTTATAGATTAATTATTAAGCCGAGGGCCGAAAACGACCTTGCAGAAGCAATTACGTGGTATGAAAGCCGAAAGAGTGGTTTGGGCAAACTGTTTTTGGATCAAGTCGAAAAATATTTGAACTATATCAGGAGAAATCCTTTTCAGTATCCTTCAAAAAGAAGACCATATCGGGAAGCTTTCATAAAAATGTTCCCTTATCTAATAATTTATGAGGTGGTTGAAAATGAAGTAATCGTTTACTCGGTTTTCAATACGTATCGAGATCCTCGCGATAAGCTTTAATGAATTTTAGACTCCTTTCAGGTAAACCGACAGCGAGCCGTCTCCCACGGGAAACCACCCTCGTCCATCGTCGCCTATCACCACCTCCTCCTCGATGTGCCCCAGCTTATCGTGCCACACGGATCCCGCGTAGTCCGTGCCCACGAACATCGGTTTCACGCCTCCTTCGGCGTTGCTCATGATTACCACGCAGCCGTCGGGATGATGTTCATCGCCTCGACGTACCCATCCCACCACGTGTTCGTGATCGAAGTAGTCCTCTTGATCGCCATACGCGAAATCACGGCGCACGTCCAGCAGTTGGTCGATAATCCACTGCATACCCGGGCGAGGATCTTCTCCTCCAATTCCGTAGTAATCGCCAAGGAAAAGACAAGGGTAACCCTCTTTTCGTAATAAAATCAGCGCGTATGCCAGAGGCTTGAACCACCCCTGCACGTAAGGGTCCCCTTCGTTCAAGTGCGAGTCGTGGTTGTCCACGTAGGTCACGGCCAGGTGAGGATACGCCGATACCAAGCTGTTACCGAAAATTTTTCGCATATCATACGATGGGCCCTCTTCCGAGCATTGCTTGAAATTGTATTGCAGTGCCACGTCGAACAGGTCTATCTGATGCTCCACGTTGTGTAGGTACTCTTCGATATCCATCCCATCGTAGTATGAATATTCCCCCACGGCGTAGAAGTCGTCGCCAAACTCTCCCCGCGCATGAAGCATGAAGTCGCGAATAAACCAATCGTTGATATGCTTGATCGCGTCCAGCCGCACCCCATCCACGCCAGTCTCCCGGATAAACCAGCTGATCCATCGTTTCATCTCCGCTTGCACGTCGGGATGCTTATAGTCGATATCGGTAAACATCAGGAAGTCGAAGTTGGCATACTCCTGTCCCACCGATTGGTCATGCACATCGATCCCCTTGTTGTCGCCCAAGATAATATATATCGCGTCTTTATTATCCCGGTGATTGTAATCGGTAGCCGAAAAATGTTCCCAGCTCCACTCGAAATCGGAGTACTTTCCTCCCCGTCCCGGGAAGGTAAAGCGGGTGAAGCCTTCAATCTCGTAGGGCTCCGTGATCGCGCGGTTGCGGTCGTGCGGATCTACCTCCACCACTCGAAAGGTTTGAAGCTCGTCGCCCCCTCCCTTGTGATTAAGCACCACGTCGGCGTACACTGCAATCCCGTTGTCATGCAGCGATTGAATGCAATCGTGCAGCTCCTGTTTGGTGCCGTATTTCGTTCGCACGGTCCCTTTTTGGTCAAACTCTCCCAGGTCGTACAAGTCATAAGCCGAATATCCCATGTCGGTTGAACTCAACCCTTTGTAGCAGGGGGGAATCCAGACGGAGGTGACTCCTATATCGCGGAGGTGGGGAGCATCGTCCTTGAGGCGGTTCCACAAGTTCCCATCGTCGGGAAGGAACCATTCGAAATATTGCATCATCACTCCATTTGTTCGCATGGTGCTTGCTGTTTAAAAGTTTCGTGTATAATCGTTCTTAGTGTTTGGGTTTCTTGATCAGGGATAACATATGAACATCATTTTTGGTCCCTAAGTTTCGCGTCTTAATCATTTTTAACGGCCTATTCGTGTGATAGGGAACAATTTGTGGTTAGATACGTTTTTATTGGCATAGTGATTGTTGTAAATTTCACTACTTTTGTACCGGCAGCAGGTCGGTTTGTCGCTCTCCCACGCGGGAGGGAGGAAAGTCCGGGCAACAGAGAGCACCATACTTCCTAACGGGAAGCTGTTCGCGAGAGCAGACAAGCGTAACAGAAAACGACCGCCCCGGTCCGCCGGGGTAAGGGTGAAAAGGTGAGGTAAGAGCCCACCGGGTATCGTGGCAACACGGTATGCCGTACGCGTTATGGGTTGCAAGGCCATGTATATCGGATATGTAGGGTTGCTCGCCCGACGCCGAGGGGTAGGCCGCTAAAGGAGGATGGTGACATCGCTCCGTAGATAAATGACAAACGCCCGAGTGATCGGGATACAGAACCCGGCTTACAGACTGGCTGCTTTTTTAATTACTCAAGTATCGCATGCCATACAACTACAGCTAAATCTTCGGTTGACAATGTTTTATGACCCGTTACAGATTCATAGGCTATCTGATAAATAACTCGTTATCACTCAAACAGCTTATCAG
>JAAYTC010000204.1 GCA_012518155.1 Bacteroidales bacterium
ACGTTCGTTCCAAGCGAGGCTGTCCCCGCGTTACCCGGTGCGATATAAAGTTGGTTTAAATGGCGGCTCTCGCGTAGTTTCCACGCCAACGCGTGTTCGCGTCCACCCGATCCAAGAAGAAGGATATTCATACAGACAATAAAACATTAAAATTAGGACACACAAAGCTACAAAAAAAATGGAATAAAAGCCCCTTAAAATTTAAAATGGACAAATTGGCATAAAACTGTTACCTTTGTATGAAAATAAACAACTACTCAGAAAAAATGAAAGATAACAGGATAACCGAGCTTTTCGGAATTCGGTACCCCATTATACAAGCCGGCATGGTATGGTGCAGTGGCTGGAGATTGGCTTCTGCCGTGAGCAATGCAGGAGGGCTTGGCTTAATTGGTGCGGGATCGATGCATCCGGCAACGTTACAGGAACACATTCAAAAATGCAAGGCTGCCACCCCCCTTCCGTACGGGGTAAACATCCCGTTGATGTACCCGCAAATTGAAGAAATTATGGCAATCGTGATGGAGGAGAAAGTCCCTATCGTGTTCACCTCAGCGGGCAATCCTGCTACTTGGACCGCGAAGTTGAAGGAAGCCGGCATCATCGTGGTACACGTGGTTTCGAGTTCCAAGTTCGCGTTAAAAGCCGCATCGGCAGGTGTAGACGCCGTCGTGGCCGAAGGGTTCGAAGCAGGAGGGCATAACGGGCGAGAAGAGACCACCACCCTCACGCTTATCCCGCAGGTAAGGGATTCCGTGGACCTTCCATTGATCGCCGCGGGAGGTATTGCTACAGGAGATGCCATGGCCGCTGTTTTTGCCTTAGGTGCCGAGGGGGTACAGGTAGGTACACGTTTCGCGCTCACCGAAGAGAGCTCCGCAAGTGACGCCTTTAAACAGCACTGCATCGCCTTGAATGAAGGCGACACCGTATTATCGCTAAAAAAGGTGAGCCCCACGCGACTGGTGAAAAACGATTTTTTCCGTCAAGTAGCCGAACTCGAAGAGCAGGGTGCTTCCGCCGAGGAATTCCGTGCTCTGCTTGGCAGAGGGCGCGCTAAAAAGGGGATTTTTGAAGGCGATCTTGAAGAGGGAGAGTTGGAGATCGGGCAAATAGCATCGCATATCAAACAGATCCTGCCCGCTAAGGAGGTGGTTGAAGAGATGGTTGAGCAGTACAACCGGACGGTCGAACGGCTCTCTCGGCTCGCTATTAACTATCAAACCGACAGCCCCCAATTAACCCATTAATAACGTTGACAGTTGCCATACCGGCATATTCGTCGCACGCGACTACAACAGCACGTTAATTTATGCAATACGAACTTTTTCCATCGGAACGATTTTCTTTTTTCAGTCTCAGTAGCGGCAGTTGTGGAAACTGCTACTACTTGGGCAACACGAATTATGGTATCCTCATCGATGCCGGTATTGGGCCGAGGGTGATCAAGAAGCGGCTTGCCGAGCATGGAGTCGAGCTAACCTCTATCATGGCCATCCTGATCACGCACGACCATTACGACCATATCAAGTCGGCCGGCTATTTAGGTGAGAAGATGCATATCCCTGTTTACGCCACAAAGGAAGTACACCGGGGCATCGCGAACAGTCCAATGATACGCCACAGCTTGAATGGCTCCACCGTTTATATTGAAAAGGGAACTCCTTTCCAGATCGAAGATTTCAAGATCACCCCTTTCGACGTACCTCACGACAGCATCGACAACTCGGGATACTTCTTCGAATTTGGCAATCAAACGCTCACGCTGGCCACGGACGTGGGTGCCATCACCGACGAGATAACTCATTACGTGGGCAGAGCCAACCACTTGATCATTGAAAGCAACTACGATGAGGAGCTCTTGCACAAAGGACGTTACCCCTACCACTTGAAGCAGCGTATCACTTCGGGCACGGGGCACCTCAGCAACCGGCAGACCGCTGAATTCCTGGCCAACAACTACCCGTCCGACCTGCGGAATATTTGGCTTTGCCACCTGAGCGGCGACAACAACCACCCCGAGCTGGCGTATGAGACCGTGAAGGAGCAACTCGTCCTCAAAGGAATCGAGGTAGGCAAGCAGGTCGACCTCCACGTGTTAGAACGAAATATATTATCGGCAAAGGTAGAATTTTAATATTCTAACTTCAACTCCCCACGCGATGAAGATACTCTACACCTTCGGCGGCATACCTCTCTACTACGATGCCCTGCTCAATAAGCTGGTGCAAAAGGGTGTGGAAGTATCGGTAGTGATTCCCCCTGAAAAAAGTGATATTTTGGGGGAAGGAGTAAAAGTAATCGATTCGAAGGAGACTCCTTACAAAATCATATACGCGGAAGAGAAAAAATCATTTTTAGGAAAATCCTGTTTCCCTCATCTCCCCGGTATTATTCGTCAAGAGAAACCGGATATACTGATCGCCGGGTGGCCTTTTTTTCTTCAGCATTTTTCTCAACCTGCGCTTCGAGGGGCATTGAAAGCAATGGCGACTAAATTTGTTATCCGTGAAATCCCGTTTCGAGTTCCACCTTACGGGAAATTATTATCCTATTTCAAAAACAAACCTATTTTTGATGAGGATATGAAGCAGGAAAACAACGGAGTCCCCTTTATAATCAGGCAGTGGGTGATTATGCTTTTACGCCGCTATTGTTATCGTAGAGCAGACGCTGCATTGGCCTATGCTTCGGTAGGTAAAGAGTTGTTGCCCACGTACGGGTTATCGCCGGATAAGGTATTCGTCACGTACAACACGAACGATACAGATGCCATGTTCGCGATAAAAGAGCAGTTATCCACAATAGAGGTGGCCCCCAATAAGAACCCGTTTCGAATCATTCACGTGGGGCGTCTAGTAAAATGGAAGCGAGTGGACCTGCTTTTAAGTGCTTTCGCGGGTGTGGCAGACACTTTCGCTGAAGCAGAATTAATAATTATTGGTGATGGGCCGGAGCTGGCACGTTTAAAGAAGCAATCGGCAGACTTGAATATTGATAGCAAAACGGTATTCACGGGGGCTATTTATGATAGTAAAGTTATCGCCTCGCACCTCTCCACCTCCGCGATATACGTCTTGGCGGGAATGGGAGGGTTATCTATCAACGATGCGATGACATTTGGGTTGCCGGTGATTTGTTCCGTATGCGACGGCACTGAAAAAGACTTGGTGATTGATCATATAAATGGATTTTACTTCGAAGAGGGCGATCGAGCCGATCTCACCCAAAAACTGCACGCGTTACTCGAAAATCCAACTCGTGCCTTAGAAATGGGAAAAGAGTCATGGAAGGTGATTCGTGACAAGATAAACCTAGAAACGGTAAGTGACCGTTATATCGAAGCGTTTGAAAGGATTTTATCCCCTCACTTAAACTAGTTATATCAACCAACCTCCTATTATTTCAAGTTGGGTAAATATTGAATCGTTACACTCTAATAATAAATCATATGAACGCGTGCTTTATCGGACTTGGCTACATTGGATTACCTACGGCTATTCTAGCTGCAAAAGCGGGCATTAAGGTCGCGGGCGTTGATATCAACCATGATGTGGTGGAGACAGTCAACGCCGGCAATATCCATTTTTCGGAACCAGGAGTCAGCGAATTATGCAGCGAGGTAGTCACTGCCGGGATGTTAAGAGCATTCTCAACTCCTCTCCACAGCGATGTTTTCGTGGTGGCTGTGCCTACCCCTTTCAAGGATAATCACGAACCCGATATTTCGTACGTGCAAGCGGCGGTACGTAGTACCCTTCCGTTTCTACGTGAAAACAACTTGATTATTATCGAGTCTACCTGCCCCGTGGGAACCACCGAGAAAATCACCGATCTTATTTTTTCTGAACGGCCCGATCTTCGAGGAACCCTTTTCATCAGCTACTGTCCCGAACGAGTTATGCCCGGGAATACGATGCACGAACTCACTCACAACGACAGGGTAATCGGGGGTATTGACAAGCAGTCCACCGAAAAAGCATGCAATTTTTATAGGCAGTTCGTGAAAGGGGATCTCCATACGACAAATGCACGCACGGCCGAGATGTGTAAACTTATCGAAAACTCTTCTCGCGATGTTCAAATTGCATTTGCCAACGAACTGTCGATCATCTGCAACAAAGCAGGAATTAATGTATGGGAACTTATCGAGTTGGCCAACAAGCATCCTCGCGTAAACATCTTGAAGCCGGGGAGTGGCGTGGGTGGCCACTGTATTGCCGTCGACCCGTATTTTATCACGGCCGACTTCCCATTCGAATCGCAATTAATCGGTAAAGCACGTGAAATAAACAATTACAAAGCGTTTTGGTGTGCCGAGAAGATACAAAGCACTATCAAGGAGTTCGAGTTAAAATATAACAGAGAACCCGCGGTTGCATTAATGGGGTTATCGTTTAAACCTAATATCGACGACCTGCGCGAATCACCCGCCAAGTACATAGCCACAAAAGTTATGCAAGCTCACAACGATGCCGACTTCATGATCGTTGAGCCCAACATTTCGGAGCATAAAGTATTTAAATTAACCGATTATAAAGAGGCCTATGAGAAAGCTGAAATCGTCGTATTCTTAGTCGCTCACAACCCCTTTAAAAGTCTACCCTGGAGAGAAGATAAGGTGATTCTCGATTTCTGCGGTGTTTTTAAAACGAGTTCAGGTGGTGCCGCGACAATAGATGCACACCTTCGCGAGTAAATGTTGCCCAGCGTACAAACAGAAAGCCCATTCCTTATTTCTTTTTGAAAAAACTGGTCTTGCTAAACGCATGTTGGAAGAAAATGGGCCCTTGGAATTCAGTTTTCTCCCATTTGCCGGAATCACGCAACTCGCTGAACCCATGCAGGTAATACTTCCTATCGGAGTTATCCACGATTAAATACCCTCCTTTTTTCACATGCGGGATAGCCCGTTTCACGCAGCAATTGCGTGCTCTTCCGTCCACGACCACGATGTTGAAATGGTTGACAGGGAACGCGTCGATCGCCTTCACGTAATTCTCGTAAGAGAGTCCGATAGAGTTTTTATCGCTCGAGATAAAATCATCGGGATTACGGTAATCCCTCTCTTCCCAATCATTTACCTCCACTCCCGGTATCTCCAAGTATTCCACGTTATTGATCGATAAATCCAGTAGCTTTTCTTTTAAGAAATTGTTCCATTTTTTGTCGTGTTCTACGCTTATCACTCGATCGCATCGCCGGGCAAAGAAAAGCGTAGAGCCCCCCGAGCCCCATTCAAACACCTCGTGGTCGGGAGCAGCAATCGATGAAAGGAAATCGATCGCATCGTAGGTCATCCACGGGAGCTCTCTCGAAAGGGTAGTGTCGCCGGAACGTTTGTCGTTGTACCAGCGACGGAACTGTTTGATATGCCGAAGCGTGGCGTTTTCACGCGCGTACCGTTGCGCGAACCGGATATAAAGCAAAATATCTTTCATGCAGTTATTGTAAAACCTCGAAGCGGGAAGACGAGCCCTCGCTACAGGTAAATAAAATTTCATTATTCAACATCCTTATTCTCCTTTTTAGCATTCAACCAGGCGTCGATTTCTTTCGTCATTTCCAATCCCAACAACTTACACATCGCGATGTACAATACACCGGTTACTGCCACGCTCGCGACGATAAAAAGAAGACCCTCACCCAGGTTACGGGTTACAAAATAGGTTGCAACCGCGCTCAGTAGGGCAGTAAAAAGATAGGGAAACGTGTCCCTCACGAATCGCGGGAGAGAGTAGTGAATCACTTTCCCGGAAAAAAACACCGAGATCAAAAGAGTGATAACCATGTAGACCACCCAACTGACTGCCAATCCCATAATTCCTTTCGGGAAGAAGAGAAAAATCAATAAAAACAGCAGCACCCCTTTTACTACTTCCAGCCCCAGGAAGAAAGCAGGTCGCTCCTTCGCGATAAAAAGCTCACTAAAAATAAAAGTAAAAGGCATCAACATGCCCCCCAAGGTCAGCACCTGAAAATAGGGAACCGCGGCAAGCCACTTCTCCTTGAAAAACAAGTAGAACATGGGCTCGGCAATAAGTATCATCAAAAAAGCGATTGGGAAAACCAGAAATGCGATCGATTTTATCAACTTTCGCGTCACCCGAACGAGTCGCTCCGATTGTTGATTGATCTCCGACAAAATCAACATGGCCACCGACCGGAAGGTGTTCGACAAGGTGAGAAATGGAATCTCTTGGTACTTTTTAGCCTGGTTAAAATAGGCCACTTGGCTCATGGGGTAGAACGTGGCTATTAAGCTTGGATAGATATTGTTCACCGTGGAAGATACCAGGTTCGATAATAACAGCTTGTAACTAAACCCGAAAAAGCTCTTCAAGCTCGACATGCTAAAGTTAGGATGAGGCCGCCATGAAGAGTGCACCCAAAGAATCACGGTCCGCGCGAAGGCAAACAAAAGAAGCTGCGCGACCAGTGCCCATACGCCGAATCCGGTGAGTGCCATCGCGATCGCCACCACGTCGGCTATCAATAACGCCAACATATTTACTTTCGTAAGCAATTTAAAATTGGCCTCCTTGATCAATATTGTCTGGTGTATCAATCCCAGCGCGTTGAAAATAAGCGTCAAGAACAACACCCTCGAAACCGGGACAATTGCCGGTGCATTGAACAAGTCACCAATTAACGGGCTCAAGAAGAAGAGGATCATGTAGAGCATCAAGCTCAACACCGCGTTAAAGAAAAACACCGCGTTATAATCGGCCGGTGAAACATCCTTCCGGTTTATCAACACCCTTCCTAAACCGCTATCAATAAGGATCGTGGAAAAAGCAGTGAAGAGTGCCAACGAACCAATCAACCCGTATGCCTCCGGAGCAATGATATTCATCAACACCAGCATGCTCACGAAATTAAGCACCTGCTGTCCGAATTTATCAATGAAGCTCCAGAAAAGGGAAACAGTTGTTTTATGTTTTAAAGATGGCTCTGCCATGTAAATCGTTCCATTAAAATTAAGAGGTATCGCCTCGTGATCGATCCATTCCTCATCAATAGCGAAGGTTTATCTTGCAAAAATAGGCAACTTTTTGATACCGGATGGTGTCGAAGCAGAGAATCATTTGAGAAGCAACCCCTACTTGCCCCATCAAATCTCCCTTACCCGGATGATTATCGTCCAAAATGGTTACTTTTGTACTCGGGCGAAGAAAATGGGAACACGATTTGGCGTGTAGTTCTTCATTATTAATTATTAATTGATCATTGTCCATCACTAATTGTTCATTGCTAATTGCCTCATGAGGGTACTTATTGTCAGCACATACGATATCCAGGGAGGGGCGGCCATCGCGGCAACGCGGTTGCTGCACGCGCTGAGCCGCGCGGGATGCGACGCTTCCATGGTGGTGCGCACCAAACAGGGCAACGATCCCCGGGTGCGTCAAGTGGGGAGCGACCGAAAAAACGAACTGCGCTTCTACCGGGAGCGAGGCACTATCTTCATGCACAACCGCTTCTCAAAGAAGTACCTGTTCGACGTGTCAATCGCCAATACGGGAGTTGCCGTGACCGATCTCCCGGAATTCCAAGCGGCGGACGTGATTCACCTGCACTGGATAAACCAGGGGACACTGTCACTGAATGAAATAGAGCGAATCGTGGCATCCGGCAAGAAGGTAGTCTGGACGATGCACGACATGTGGTCCTTTACCGGCATCTGCCACCACGCGGCAGGGTGCAGGCACTTTGAAACAGGTTGCGGCAACTGCCCCTACCTCGCCTCTCCCTCGCCAAAAGATCTTTCGTACAAGGTATTCCGGGAAAAACAGGCCATTTATGCGAATGGCAAGATTACCTTCGTTGCGTGCAGCGAATGGCTCAAAGAGTTGGCAAAAAAAAGCCCCCTCACCCGAGGGCATGAAGTGGTGAGCATCCCCAATCCCATTGATACCGACCTCTACTTTCCGGGAGATAAGCGCGCGCTACGCGAAAAGCTGCAGCTGCCACGCGATAAAAGGATTGCACTGTTTGCCGCTGCAAAGGCTTCCGACCCACGCAAGGGCGTGGAATATTTAATCCGTGCAAGCGAGATCCTCGCGCGCTCGAAGAAAGACCTGCTTTTCCTTATTGCAGGAGCAAATGGCGACGATATTGCCCGCCGCCTCCCGCTGCCGGCAAAGAACATGGGATATGTCGCTCCCGACCAGATGGTGGAGCTGTACAGCGTGGCCGACGTGTACATCACCCCCTCGCTGCAAGAGAACCTGCCGAACACCCTCATGGAGGCGATGGCGTGCGGCACCCCCTGCGTGGGGTTCCACACGGGAGGCATTCCCGAGATGATCGATCACGGGATAAACGGGTACGTGGCGGATTACCGGAACGCCGAAGACCTGGCACGGGGCATTGCCTGGGTGCTCTATGAAGCGCACGGAGAAGAGTTGTCTCGTAGAGCACGAGAAAAAGTATCCCGGGAGTACGAACAAGAAAAAATTGCAAACCGATACAAAGCGATCTATGAAAGCGAATAATATCACCGACAAGGCACATTGGGATACCTACTGGAAGAACTACCGGTACGATAAAGTCCCCAAGAAAGTGGTCTTTTCCTCGTTCGTACCGCGCCTCGCGAAGGGAAAAAGTTTCATCGAGATCGGAGGCTTTCCGGGGGTGCACGCCGCCTACTTCTATCAGCAAGGGATACGAGAGGTGGCGATACTCGACTTCCACATCGATCGCCCCATTGTCCGGGGATTCGAAAAAGTAAACGGCCTCCCCGAGGGTACCATCCAGTGCATCGAGAGCGATTTTTTCGCATTTAAGCCCGAGAAGAAATACGACGTGGTGTTCTCTTCAGGGTTTATCGAGCATTTCGAGGACACGGAAGACGCGATCCGACGGCACGTGGAGTTGTTATCAAACCAAGGGCAACTGCTGATCCTTATTCCCAACTTCCTGGGGTTGAACGGAAGCATACAGCGACGGTTCGATAAGGCGAACCTGGAGTCGCACAACCTGAAGTCGATGGAAATTCCCCGGTTGAAGGAGATCATGCAGCGGTTCGAGTTGCGCGATATCTCCGTGGACTACCTCGGTAAACCGATGGTATGGCTCGAGCCTACACCGGAAAACGAGAAAAAACGAAAATGGGTGAAACTCCTGAGCTATGCCATCAAGCTATTCCCGCTGAAGGGCAAGTTGCTATCTCCCTACATAGCCATTTACGCGAGAAGATGAACAGCTTAACGGTCATAACGGTCACGTATAACGCCGAGCAGACGCTCGAGCGGACGTTGAAAAGCGTGCAGGAACAGACATACCCCGCTATTCAGCACCTGATCGTGGATGGAAAGTCGACGGACAACACAGTCGACCTGATCCGTCGCCACGAGCACGATAAGATGGCCTGGATCAGCGAACCTGACGAGGGGCTTTACCACGCGATGAACAAGGCGATCGGCATGGCCGCGGGCGACTATCTTTGCTTCCTGAACGCGGGGGATACCTTTTACGAGGCGAGCACGGTGGAGAAGATGATGGGTTCGTTTATGGAGGGACAACCACCCGATATTCTCTACGGGGAGACGACCATCGTGGATGATGACGGCCGGTTTCTTCATATGCGTCGCTTAAAAGCACCTGAACGGCTCACGTGGAGAAGTTTCAAGCAAGGCATGCTGGTATGCCACCAAGCGTTTATCGTGAAGCGGGAACTGGCGGAGCCGTACGATCTCTCCTACCGGTTCTCGTCCGACTTCGATTGGGCGATCCGCCTGATGAAAAAAGGACGATCGATCCTTAACACCCGGCTCATCCTGATCAACTACCTTAACGAGGGACTCACCACCACTCACCGAAAGGCATCGTTGAAAGAGCGGTACCGTATCATGGCAA
>JAAYTC010000205.1 GCA_012518155.1 Bacteroidales bacterium
CCTGAATAATCTTATCGAACGCGGTACGGTCCACCACCAAGTCTTTGATGATGGGGAACCCGGCCGAGCGCCACGGTTCGATGGTGATGGTGTCGCCCTCGTTAAAGCTACGCATATGTAATTGGCAGGTCGTGATCTCCCGGTCCGGCCCGTGTGGGTGCCCGTTGATATAGAGGCTACACATCCCGCAAATACCTTCGCGACAGTCGTGGTCAAACGCAACCGGCTCTTTCCCTTCGTTAATGAGCTTCTCGTTGAGGATATCCAGCATCTCGAGGAAAGAGCTTCCTTGCGATATCTTTTCCAACCCGTAGGTCTCAAAATACCCCTTCTCCTTTGGACCGTTCTGACGCCAAACTTTTACTTTTATGTTGATATCTTTATCCATGATTGTTGTTTTTAATTTGATCGATCAGTTAGGACTTGTAGTCTCTTTGTTGGCGAACCACGAACTCGTAGTCGAGCGGCTCCTTGTACATCACCGGCGCCTTATCCTCTCCCTGGTACTCCCAGCAGGAGACGTATGAAAACTCGTTGTCGTGCCTCAATGCTTCGCCCTCTTCCGTTTGGTGTTCCACCCGGAAGTGGCCGCCGCACGACTCTTCTCTATCCAACGCGTCGTGCGCCATCAGCTCACCAATTTCAATGAAATCTGCTAGGCGCAGTGCCTTTTCGAGTTCCATGTTCAGTGTATCTTTGCTGCCTGGGATTCGCACGTTGGTCCAGAAGTCCTTCTTTATTTCTTTCAACTTCTCGATGGATTCTTTCAATCCTTCCGCTTCGCGGGCCATACCTACCAACTCCCACATCACGTGCCCCAGCTTCTTATGAATAGAGTCCACGGAATGCTTCCCTTTAATATTCATCAGCCGGTCGATCCGGTCGTTGATCTCCTTCTCGGTTTTCTCGAATTCCGGTAGATCGGTGCTGAACCGTTTCACGTTAATCTGATCGGCCAGGTAGTTTTGAATGGTGTAGGGCAATATAAAGTACCCATCGGCCAAGCCTTGCATCAAGGCCGAAGCGCCCAGTCGGTTCGCCCCGTGATCGGAGAAGTTAGCCTCCCCAATCGCGTACAGACCCGGGATATTGGTCATCAGCTCGTAGTCCACCCACAGCCCCCCCATCGTGTAGTGGATGGCCGGGTAAATCATCATCGGTGTTTCGTACGGGTTATCGTCCACGATCTTCTCGTACATTTGGAACAGGTTTCCGTAGCGAGCTTCCACCACATCTTTTCCGAGCCGTTGAATGGCATCGGCAAAGTCCAAGTACACCGCCAGTCCGGTCGATCCCACGCCATAGCCGGCGTCGCACCGCTCTTTCGCGGCCCGCGATGCCACGTCGCGCGGCACCAGGTTCCCGAATGCAGGATATCTTCTCTCCAGGTAGTAGTCTCTGTCCTCTTCCCTGATTTGGGTGGGTTTTAATTTCCCCTCCTGTATAGCTTTCGCGTCCTCCTTTTTCTTGGGCACCCAGATGCGGCCGTCGTTACGTAGCGACTCCGACATCAGCGTGAGTTTCGATTGAAACTCTCCGTGCACCGGGATGCAGGTCGGGTGAATTTGAGTCATGGCCGGGTTTCCGAACCACGCCCCCTTCTTGTAGCACTGCCAAGCGGCCGATCCATTGGATGTCATCGCGTTGGTCGACAAGAAAAAGGCGTTTCCATATCCTCCCGAAGCCACCACCACCGCGTGCGCCGCGAAGCGCTCCAGTTTACCGGTGACCAAGTTGCGAGCGATAATGCCCCGTGCGCGTCCATCCACCAGTACCAGGTCCACCATCTCGTAGCGCGAGTAGAGCTTCACCTGTTTGCGTTCGATGGCACGGCTCAGTGCCGAGTAAGCACCCAGCAGCAGCTGCTGCCCCGTTTGTCCTCTCGCGTAAAAAGTACGCGACACCTGCGACCCCCCGAAAGAGCGGTTGTCGAGCAGTCCCCCGTACTCCCGCGCGAAGGGCACCCCTTGTGCCACACACTGGTCGATGATGCTGTTCGATACCTCGGCCAAGCGGTACACGTTGCCCTCGCGGGCACGGTAGTCGCCCCCTTTAATGGTATCATAAAACAGGCGGTACACCGAGTCGCCGTCGTTCGGGTAGTTCTTGGCAGCGTTAATCCCCCCCTGCGCCGCGATCGAGTGCGCGCGCCGCGGAGAGTCTTGAATACAGAAGTTAAGCACGTTAAAGCCTAACTCACCCAGCGAGGCAGCTGCCGACGCGCCTGCCAGTCCCGTGCCGACCACGATCACATCGAGTCGGCGTTTATTGGCCGGGTTCACCAGTTTTTGGTTGTTCTTGTAATTGGTCCATTTCTCGGCGAGCGGCCCTTCGGGTATTTTCGAATTTATCTTGTTCATAATGTTTAATTTCTAAAGTTATCCTAATAGGTTGGAATATCCGAGATACATGGCAATAGGCACGATGATAAATCCAAGCACGATGATGGTCGATATCACGTTCCCCACCACCTTCAGGCGTTTCATCCAGGTGTCGTTGTTCCATCCCACGGAATGAAGCGCGCTCCAGAAACCGTGGATCAGGTGAAACCACAGGGCAATAAACGCGATGACGTACACGATCACCACCCAGAGTTGCGAGAAGATCTCTTCCACCAGCTGAGCACCGTCGTGTCGCACCCCTTCAATCATGAACAGCTCCTTGAACTGCATCTGGTACCACAATTGGTAGAGGTGCAGGATCAGGAACAGGAAGATGAATACAGCCAGCACGAACATGTTTTTTGATGCCCATGTAGCGGCCGTTTTACTCTTTGATTCGTACCTATCTTTCCCGCGCGCCTTCCTGTTTTGCAGTGTCAGGATGATGGCGTACAGGATATGTACCACGAACCCGAGCGCGATCACCAGCGTGCCTACAATTGCCCACCAGTTGGCTCCCAGGATGTCGTTGGCCAGGAAGTTGTACGTCTCGTAGTTAAACAAGAGAACCAAGTTCATTGACATGTGAAACAGCAAGAACAGAATCAGGAAAAGGCCGGAAATACTTTGTATAAACTTCCGTCCGATAGATGATTTGATTAACCAACTCATAAGTTCTTTTTTTAATTATAAATGATTTATTAGTTTGCTTAAACGGGATTTGTACGTCTGTTTTGTTTAATCAGGTGCAGCCTGTCGATTGTAACCGCGAAAATACAAAATTTACTCGTCATTAGAGAATATTTAAAGAAATATTTCTTTAATGGAGCCGCGTGTCTACTCTCGCGAACACCAAACTGATTCTCCGAAATTCAAAGATAGCATCAACAAAACGATTTTACCCAATCTTCGTTATAGAAAATTGTTTTCAGGCAATATTTTTTCTCTTGAGGATACTTTTTTCGCTGGCTATTGTCCCTTTTCACGGGTTTGGCCGGTAACCTCTTCAAACTTTTTTCACGACGAAGAGCTGTTTGTTCATTGCGTTGAGGCGTTTGGCCGGTAATCTCTTCAAACTTTTTACCAAATCAAATTGTTTTCTGTTTTTGCTTGCATTGAGTTGCTCGTTATTTCCGATAAAAACCACTTAATCACTATGTATGGCCAAAATCAACGTTTCAGTTATCAAGCAGCGTGTAAGGAGGAGATTCAGGGTAAAAGATGAAACCCGCAATTTTTACAACGGGGCGTTTATTGATCTGGGAGAGCTGGTGATGTTTACCGGAAAGGTAATGACCCAGATGTTTCAGCCCCCTTTTGAATTCCGGGAGTTCGTGAAACATGGTTTTCTACTCGGCAACAAGTCACTGGCGCTTGTCATAGTTACCGGTTTCATCATGGGGCTGGTGCTCACCATGCAGATGAACCCGGTACTGGTCGACTTTGGAGCACAAACCCTGTTGCCCGGTATTATTGCCGTATCGATGGTGCGAGAGCTGGGGCCCGTCATCACCGGTCTTATCTGCGCGGGGAAGCTCAGTTCCGGTATTGCTGCCGAGGTGGCCGCGATGGCTGTTACCGAGCAGATCGACGCGATGGAAGTATCGGGGACCCGCCCCCTGAGCTTTGTGGTAGCTACACGGGTGTTGGCCACCACGCTGGTTGTTCCTGTCCTGGTCATTTTTGCCGACGCGTTCAGCATGTTAGGTGCTTACCTGGCCGTGAATATTTTCGAGGATACATCGATTACACTTTTCATCCATCGCTCCTTTTCGATGCTCGGCTTTGTAGATTTGCTCCCGGCCACGTTGAAAACGGTGTTGTTTGGTTTCTTCATCGGCCTTATTGGTAGTTATAAAGGATACACGGCCGGCAAGGGGACCGAGTCGGTAGGAAAAGCCGCCAACTCGGCGGTAGTGGCCGCGTCGCTCACCATATTCGTGATCGACCTCGTGTTTGTATTAATAACCAGTATCCTGTAAAGCCTATGGACAACTTGAAGCCTGTAAGTAGAGCGAGAGCTATGGACAACATGTCACCCACGGTTAGTGACGAGGTAATCGCGGTAAAGAACGTGTATAAATCCTTTGGCGATAACCACATCCTGCGTGGTATCAACCTAACCCTTCACAAAGGTGAGAACTTGGGCATCGTGGGGAAATCGGGAATCGGCAAATCGGTGCTTACCAAATGCATCGTTCGCCTTATCGAACCCGATGCAGGAGAGATCATCGTATTGGGTACCGACGTGTTGGAGTGCGACAACAGCCAGCTGAACGAATTGCGGAAAAAAGTGGGTTACCTCTTTCAGGGAGGGGCACTGTATGACTCCATGAGCGTGCGCGAAAACCTCTTCTTTCCCGTACGTAGAACTCGATTCACGGACAAGAAACACGATACGGAAGAGCTGATCGAACAGTCGCTCCGCAGCGTGGGACTCTTAGACGCCATCGACAAGATGCCGTCGGAGCTCTCCGGCGGAATGAAAAAGAGGATCGCTCTGGCACGCACCTTGATTTTGAAACCGGAGATCATCCTGTATGACGAACCCACCACCGGGCTCGACGCGGTGACCTCGGGCGAGATCAGCGAACTGATCCTGAAAATACGAGAGGAGTACGATACGGCGGCCATCATCATCACCCACGATATGAAGTGCGCCAAGATTGCTACCGACAGCATCCAGGTGATGCAAGAAGGCGTTTTTACGGTCACCGGAACCTACGATGAGTTGAGTCGCCACGAGGACGAGTCGATTCGCGACTATTTTATTTGAGGAATAAGGTAACGGATTTACCTGACATTTTGTTTGAAAATAACAGATACGAACGAAACATAAATAATTAGAAGTATGAAAAGAACAAAAAGAGCATTGCGGTTAGGGATCTTCATCGCGTCGGCACTCCTACTATTCATCGTGGCCGTCTACCTGATCGGGAGCAAGCAAAACCTGTTTACCTCCACCACCGATGTGCATGCTTCGTTTAAAGATATCCGGGGATTGATGCCGGGCAATATCGTTCGGTTCGCTGGCATAAACATCGGCACCGTCAGCGATATCCAGCTGGAGTCTGATTCCTCGGTTGTGGTAACCATGACCATCCGGGACAATTATACTGACCATATTTATAAAAACTCCTCGGTACAGATTGGGCAGGAAGGATTGATGGGAGGCAAAATCATCCTGATCTCCTCCGGTGATCCCGACACGGGGAAGGTAGAAGAGGGGGATTCCCTTCCAGTAGCCGGGGGGCTTGATATTCAGGCAATGATTGCCCAGGCCACCGAGATGCTGGACGAAGCAAGGGGAACCGTGGCTAACATGCGATCGATCACCGGTAAGCTCGACGCCGGTGATGGGGATATCGCGCTCCTCCTGAATGAAAATCACCTCACCGAGGCGTTGAATGACGCTACTCGCAAGCTGAACGCGTCGCTTGCTGACGTGCAGCAGATCACTTCCAAGATCAACGAGGGGGAGGGTGATTTGGGAAGGCTGGTGAACGACGACTCCATCACTACCCGGGTAAATATTATCATGGCCAACCTACAAGCATCGTCAGAAAGGGCCGATTCGTTGGTTGAGGAGCTTCATCGAACCTCCCTTGCACTGAATCATGGCGAGGGTGTACTGCCGAGGCTCCTTCACGACAAAGAGTTGGGGCTGACCGTGGACACGGCCATAGCCAAGGTCGACGAGAGCGTGGTGGAGATCACGCGGGCGGCCGAGACCATATCCAATAGCTGGTTATTCCGATTGTTCTCGAAGAAAAACCGGAAACAAAACGAGGTTGAACCCGAGCAAGTAAAGGTGAACGTGCCTAATTAACCACCCGGTGGTTCGACGCGTTGCACTACCTCACCCACTATTGTGCCGACACCGTGGGTCACCCCTACGTGAACTTGATCTCGGGCGGGCCCTACCGTTCACACGCGCGGCGCCACAAGACGGGAGAAAATTACCAAGACGTGTTCAACCTGTTGAACGCCACGGGAACCGATTGGAACCGGTCGAAACTGCACGCCTTTTATAATTTCAACTTCGATGGAACCATCGATACCGATAACGACGAACCCGATCCATTTACCGTGCTGCCCGACGACCTGGCACAATTGATCGCGAAAACGATCAATAAGGTGTACCAAGAAGATGCCGATGCCGAACCGGAATATGGGCCGAGCATAGCGGCGGGCGACGTGAATAACGCCTACCGTTTGTACCGCACTTGCCGCTCCTGAAGTTCGTGCCCACTACTGTTGAAGACACCTTGCCGTATGTATTAGATACCAACACTCCCTCTTTCCACCCGCGCACCATCGTCCCCGCTATCTCTTTTTTACTTATTGTTTTTGTTTTAATTTAACTTTTGGTTGTCTCCGCTTGTCTCCCGTTTAAATCGTGTCTAAATACAGCTTTCTTTGCATTTCGATTGTATCTCGCTCGTATCTCACTCGTATATGGGGCGTATTTTATTCTACTCTCCTTCGTAAATTATAGAATGAGATACGAGTCAGTTACGAGTTAAATTTAACTTAAATGCTTGCTTGTTGTGGAGAAAATTGCTATCTTGTGAGGAGCAGCAGTTAATAAAAAAAGGATATCATGGGTACATTAGAGCAGGGTCTTTTTGGAGGATTTTCCGGCAAAGTAGGTAACGTGGTTGGGGTTTGTCGTCAGGGAGTTTATTACGTGAGGAGTTTGCCAGTCAAGGTTAACGACCCCAAAACAGAAAAGCAGGTGAAGCAACGCGGGAAATTCGCGGTCGTGATGGATTTTTTAAAGGCCATCACCCCTTTTGTCCGAGTAGGTTTTCAGTTCCAAGCAGAAGGAGCCAAGTCGGCATTTAACGCCGCCATGTCGTACAACATACGGCACGGGGTAAAGAGCGGCAAAGAAGGCGTGGAATTGGATTGGCCCAACGTGCTTATTTCGCGCGGTTCTCTCGGTGGCGCGCGAGAAGTTCATGTTGAAATCGCGCAGGGCGAGTTGCGGGTAGGTTGGGATTCCCGCTCGAAGGGAAATGCTCGAGGGGACGATGTCGCTATGATTTTGGCGTATAACTCCGTCAAGCAGCAACCGGTGTATGATCTCAACGCGAGCAAACGTGCGACAGGCATAGCTGCTGTCCGGCTACCCCGGGGTTGGGAAGGCGACACCATAGAAACCTTTTTGGCATTTAAAACCGCGGACGGCATCGAGGTGTCCGATAGTATCTACTTGGGGCGGTACGTGGTTTCGCCAGGCTCTTTTATTTAATCGCGTGAACAAGGCGTTAGTTGTTATAACTCTGAAGATGGGTTCGTGCTTTTAATCAGGAGACTAAAGAGTCAGAGTTTCATGTCAGCCAGCCTGTTTCGTTTGGTTTGATAAAGCGTACGGTACTGCCTTTTAATTTTTTCGGACAGGAAAGAACGATCTATCAATTCATCTATCAAGGGATGCTTAGTTGTAAAAAGGGACAACTCTTTATCGGCAATCGTTTCCGGCAGTCCTATTGCCAAGGCAAATTGCTTGAAGGAAACACCAATGGCTTTCCCTCCTTTAAAAAAATCACTCCTGTCTGTTTTAAATAGACCTTTGTCTAAAGCAAAATCCGCGTCGTCCACATGGATACGTGTGTTTAACAAGTCATAGGCCGGCGCAAGACGAAAATCACCTCCCCCCCTGTCAATCACTGAAAAGTTTTTTAGATGAGCATCTCCGTTGGAGAAAAGAAAGTTGAATAGTATTAGCCGGTAGAACTTCAACAATTCCACAGACTTAGCCGGTAAAAACCTCTTTATCAGGTCGGCTACCTCTTCGTAACTATAATCATATTTAAAATTATCCCCTGCATTTTCGGACGTAAGTCCGGCCAATGACGCGAAATCCTCGACTCTGTATTTATTTCCATCCGGAGTTATATCAAAGCGCCGGGTTATATAAGCTGTTTCTCCATCCTGAAAAAAGCATAGCCCGTTTGCTGCCGTTTCCATTTTAAAAACCTGTTCGGCTATCTGCATGGTAAGGTTTTCGTTGGCGGCACATTCCAGCGGATTTTTTATTTCCGAGGGTTTAGGCTTTAATATATAGTGTCCCTGCTCATTTTCGGGAGCCAACTTCAACTCTCCATACTTGATCACCATTGAATATTTGCTCTGGACACCTGATATGGAAACGCGCATTTTATTTTCCATGAAAAGTTGCGCGTCTTCCTCGCTTTTTTCAATCGTCTCGTATGGGAGCGTGTGAGAAACCATTTGTTTGTCAAAAAGCCTTCTTAAAGCCACGGGACTATAGGTGTCATATCCTGCAGCCAGTGCAGACGGGCAATTCGTTATCTCTTTCATAATCATGTGACGGGTTTAACGGTTATGGCTCCGACCGTATCATGCTGTGACGTGGCCAATAAAATACCGAAATGATCTTTCTCGTCGATGCGCAGTAGCCTCGATTGAGAGAGCCGGTTACTTCCTTCGGAGAGCATATTAAAAAAGAACGGAAACAGAAATCCGGAGCGGTGTTCCTGGCTGCTTTTGGGCAATGTCAGGCTGATGGCGGGCATTGCTGCATCTTTGAAGTAAGCGTCATTATAACAGAAGACATACTCTTTTTCCGTTGTCTCGGTCAATTCTCCTGCTAACATCCCATTGAAATATACATTTGCTTTTCTCATAGCTAATATGTTTAGAGATTCATCGACTTTATCTTGATGTTCATTTCCAGACCGAGGGTGTCAAGAACTCTCAGAACGATCTTCAACGACGGGTTTGCTTCCCCCCGTTCTATTTTCGTGAGTGTATTGATCCCGATCCCGGCGAGTGCCGCAAGTTCTCGCTGTGTAATGGAGAGTTCCTTGCGCCTCTCCTTTATGATATTCCCAAACCTTTCCATAATCCCATTATCCCATTATATTGTGATTTAAAAGCAAAAATAATGTTTTCGTTTTTACTTAACAAGGAAAACCCCACTATATTGTGATTTTGAAGGAGGACTAAGAAAAAAGAGGCTAAATGAGATAAAATCACAGTGTGTTGTGATTTTATAAAAGGGCTACTTACTGCTTAAATTCTCCAAAAATGTTTGTATCGACTAAAGGTTTTCGAACGTGTGCGTGTTCGACCTCTTCAACAGCAATCTTTTAGGTTGGAATATCCACTATTGGGAGTGGCTTATCAAAATAAATAACTAAATTAGCAGTCTAATCACTCAAATATTCCGATATGAAGAATCAAGATATTCGTTGGCTACAGCGCTTTAGCAATTATAAGAAAGCGTTAAGAAAACTAGAAGATAGTGTAGATTACGTAACGAATCATATTACTAAAGAATCCCTTGATACGGGAGAAGAATTTGGGTTAATACAAATCGATTTAATCAAGCAGGGTTTGATTCAGAGCTTCGAGTTCACGCATGAGCTCGCGTGGAATGTGATAAAGGACTATGTTCATTATCAAGGCAACCAGTCTGTTAGAGGTTCAAGAGATGCTACACGAGAAGGGTTTTCCATGGGGCTGATTGAAGATGGTGATGTGTGGATGGAAATGATACGTAGTCGTAATCAAACTTCTCACACCTATGATGAGGAAACGGCAGACGAGATATATAATAAGATTATCAATGATTATTTCGATGCTTTTGTGTCTTTCAAAGAAAAAATGGAAGAGATTAAAAACGAAGAATCCAACTAAAGCTTTGTGTAATGGAGAAGTTTGGATTAAAACAAAGTCACATAGATGCTATTACTGGGGTTTTGTTAAAATACCCTCAAGTTGAGTGTGCTATTCTTTATGGCTCCAGAGCCAAAGGAAATTTCCGCGCCAATTCAGATATCGATCTTGCACTAAAGGGAACCATTGATTTAACCACCCTATTGAAGATTGAAACCAGCCTTGATGACCTGCTATTGGCTTATAAAATAGA
>JAAYTC010000023.1 GCA_012518155.1 Bacteroidales bacterium
CAAGCTCTTGTACTCTTTTTTGTCTTATAAAAAACGTGTATGTAAATATCTTAAAGATCGCTGTTAGTCTGTCGCCCCGGGGAAAACCAAACGGTGTTCCTTCCAAAAGCGGGTGCAAAGATAGAGATTGTTTTTTTAGCATCCAAACAATTCAACAAGAAAAGTTGATATTTTTCTTTCTTTTTTCCTGCACGCACCCTTAAGATAATACATTTCAACGAGATAACAAAATCAACAAAATTCAACTTTTTTCTTCCCCCGGGAGTCGCGTCTTAAAAAATTGATACGGGGTACAGGGGGAATGACATTTTATGAGTAACTTGCAGCCGATTTTAAACTACATGATTCATGAGAGGTATTATCCGTATCTTACAACGATTCCTGCCACCCTATAAGAAATACGTGTTCTTGGCATTTTTTTTCAACATGCTTACCGCAGTGCTGAACGTTTTCTCGCTGGCCACTATTATCCCGATTCTTCAAGTCTTATTTAAGGTGACTTCGGGTGTTTATGAATTTATCCCGTGGAAAGGTACCGACGCATCGTTCGTGGATATTGCCCTGAACAATGCCAATTGGTACATCACCATGCTAATCGAAACACGCGGAAGTAGCTTCACCCTGTTGATGCTTGCCGTGGTCTTGATAAGTATGACGCTACTGAAGACGGCAAGTGCCTATTTTGGCTCCTACTTTATTGTACCTGTAAAAACAGGAGTGGTAAAGGATATGCGTGACCGGATCAACGACAAAATTCTTTCCTTGCCACTCGGATTTTTCACGGAAGAGAGAAAGGGAGATATCTTGGCTCGAATATCGGGAGACGTGAATGAAGTGGAAAACTCGGTAATGAGCTCGTTGGATATGCTTTTCAAGAATCCGATCCTAATCCTTATTTACTTGGTCACGATGATTGTTTTGAGCTGGCAGCTCACTCTCTTCGTGTTAGTCGTACTCCCGATAATGGGGATGGTGATGGGGCGCGTAGGGAGAACATTGAAAAGAAGTTCGTTTGAAGCACAAAATAAATGGGGAGAGCTGATGTCGCAGGTGGAAGAAACCCTAAGTGGCCTTCGGGTAATTAAAGCATTTAACGCGGAGGAGAAGATATCTAAACGCTTTCACGCGGGAAGTGACTTGTTCCGCCGAATGTCGAACCGGATATCTCGCCGCCAATACCTGGCGCATCCCATGAGCGAGTTTTTGGGCACTATCACCATCGCCATCGTGCTCTGGTTCGGGGGTTCACTTATCCTCAGCGGCGACGGAATGATTGATGCAGCCACTTTCATCTATTATTTAACCATCTTCTACAGCATTCTTAACCCCGCGAAAGAGTTTTCGAGATCGGCATACGCGGTACAACGCGGATTGGCCTCCATGGAGCGCATTGATAAAATACTGGATGCTGAAAATACAATCGTGGAATCGGCACGGCCCAAAAAGGCGAACTTCAAAGAAGTCATTGAATACAGGGATGTATGGTTCCGTTACAAAGAAGATTGGGTAATCAAAGGGGTCAATCTCACGATTGGCAAAGGAAAAACCATCGCCCTGGTCGGCCAATCCGGATCGGGAAAATCGACAGCTGCCGACCTGCTTCCGCGGTTTTATGATATCCAAAAGGGGGGAATATTTATAGATGGGGTAAATATAAAAGAGATGGCACTGCACGATTTACGATTGCTAATGGGAAACGTGAATCAAGAGCCCATCCTATTCAATGATACTTTTTATAACAATATTGCCTTCGGGGTAAGTCAAACTACCGAGAGCCAGGTGAAAGAAGCGGCGAAAATCGCGAATGCGCACGATTTTATCATGGCAACCAGCGAGGGATATCAGACCAATATCGGAGACAGGGGAGGAAAGCTCTCCGGCGGGCAACGCCAACGTATAAGCATCGCACGAGCGATATTGAGGAATCCGGAAATATTAATTTTAGACGAGGCGACTTCGGCACTCGACACCGATTCTGAAAGGCTCGTTCAAGAAGCATTAGATAACCTGATGAGAGACCGCACGACCATCGTGATTGCTCACCGGCTTTCCACGATTAAAAATGCCGATGAGATTCACGTGCTAAAGGAGGGCGAGATCGTTGAATCGGGTCAACACTCGAGCCTATACGCCCTGGGCGGGTACTACACGAAACTGTGCGATATGCAAGGCGACTTAGTCGAATAATTACTCCTTTGAGATTACTGTTTCTTTCTCGATTTTCTCTAATAGAGTATCAACCGCTTCGAAGGGTGAATTGATGCTCCGAAACTCGGGCACTATCTCTTTCATTTTTTTCACCGTACGCATATCATCGTAATCGTATGAAACACGAATAAGCGTATCCACCATCTTGCTCACCTCGCTGTATTCGTATTCGCGTACATTGGCAATCATGATTTTCTCGTGGTGAGTGGGTTTGGTGTGCTCCGCCTGATTGAGTAGCTCCTCGTAGAGCTTCTCACCATGTCGTAGGCCGGTAAATTCAATTTTAATACTCTTCATCCCCGATAAACGAATCATCCGTTTAGCCAGGTCTAGAATGCGGACCGGTTTACCCATATCAAAAATATAGATCTCTCCTCCCCTGCCCATGGCACCCGCCTCCAGCACCAGCTGACACGCCTCGGGGATGGTCATGAAATAGCGAATGATTTCGGGATGAGTCACCGTCACCGGCCCCCCGTGCTTTATTTGATCTCTAAAAAGAGGAATCACCGACCCGTTGGAACCCAACACGTTGCCGAACCGAGTAGTGATAAATTGAGTAGGCCGATCACTTTTCCCTTCCATATGTTTAGAAAGCGACTGCACGTATATTTCACAAATTCTCTTTGAGCACCCCATCACGTTCGAGGGGTTTACCGCTTTATCGGTAGACACCATCACGAATTTACGCGCGTTGAATTTCACCGCCAAGTCTGCCACAATTTTTGTACCCAATATATTTGTCTGCACTGCCTCCGACACGTTCACCTCCATCATGGGCACGTGTTTATAAGCCGCGGCATGAAAGATGTATTGCGGCCGTGTACGCGAAAAAACGCGTTCCATGCGAGAAGCATTGCTCACGTTGGCCACGACAACCTCGGCACGCAGCTCTCGCCACTGCTCCTGCAACTCGAGACGCATATCGTGTAGGGGTGTTTCGGCTTGATCGATTAAGATGATGCTATACGGGTTGAACTTGGCAACCTGGCGGACAATTTCGCTACCAATTGAACCGGCAGCACCGGTAACCATTACCCTTTTACCTTCGATGTTCGACGCGATCTCCAGCATATTGATATGAATAGGATCCCTGGGTAAAAGGTCCTCGATCTGCACATCCTTCAACTGCTCCTTGCGCGTGATGGTTCCATTCCACTCGTTAATAGGAACGGTTGTAAGCAACGAAATATTGTGGTCCACGAAGTTAGCCAGCATGTTCGAGTTTTTAATTTCATCCATCTTTTGAGGCGACACGATGATTGTTTTCACATCTTTGCTCTCGAGTATTCGAAAGAGGTTCTCGTTATTCGCGTGAATGGTCACTCCCATTAACTCTTTCCCTACCATGTGATTCTCATCAGAGATAAAACCAAGCACACGATAATTGAACTCACTATTGCCTTTAAGTGCTTTTGCTACACTGATTCCCGCTTCTTTCGTACCATAAATGAAAACATTCACCGGCTTGGCACTACTGCCTGTTATCGCCTCGTAAACCTCTTTTACAAGGATACGGGAGAAAATCATTAAGAAGATATTCAAGAAGAAAATAGCAACAAAGGTGATATCGGAAAGATGGAAACCTTGGCTATACCGCTGCAACACTTTTACTGCCAAGTAAGTAAGGCCGTAACCGACAACAAGCGAGTAAGTGATTCTTAACAAATCGGTGAAGGATGAAAAACGCAAAATACCGCTAAAGGTACGGAACGTGACAAACGTAATGGTATTAAAAAGGACCAAGAGAATACACAACGTGGTACCATCTCCTCTTACCTCAGGCGTAAGACCGCTAAAACCATACATGACCAAATACATGGAAAGGCATGAAAAAACGATCATGAGAAGATCCATTACGAGAATCGCCGACCGGGAAAGCACCCTACGCGACAAGAAATTTTGAATAATTTTGCTCATAAAGATTCTGTTTAACGCCCATCCTATCTTACGACAGGCGGTATATAGGTATAAACATTCCGGCGGCAATAAGGTTTGATACAAACCCCGCCATACTATTTCCTGCTCCGGGGCCTACCCCCTGTATACTTCGTTTATAATTGCTTCCCTGTCTGTTTTACCTGTTTCAATCAACTCGACACCCTTTTTAATAAGCGGGTCGTCTTTGTAATAGGCTTCCCAGAAACCCTCTTCACCGAAAAAATTTCTTACGATATACGCGTGCATCACGTTATCCAGCAAGTCGCTCGACTCCTGTATATAATAGGGCCGCCTACGAATACCGTGATGATCGGCATAACTCACCAGGTTTAACAGCAATGGCTGTTGAAGAAGGTATTTGTGAAGCTCTTGCCAAGTTTCAAAACTGTTTAGTTTTTCCCGGTTCACATCGGAGTAGAGCATCGCGTACTCTTCATCGAGCCGCCTATTTACCACCGCGTTATAATAGGAGTTGATCCCCGTTGTATCTCTGGCAATAAACAGATCGGGCATGATGCCATCCCCTCCATACACGGTTCTACCGCCCAACGTGGTAAATGGAACGAGATTATTCGTGGTGTCCACGTTCACGTAGTCGCCCCGCAAGTATCGATTTATCGCGTCCATCTCGTATTCGTCGTATTTTCCTTTCTCGTATCCCCTTTGGATAGATCTGCCGGAAGCCGTGTAATATCTTGCCACGGTAAGCCGAACCACCGAACCGTCGGGGAAATTGCGCTGGCTTTGCACCAGTCCCTTTCCGAACGAACGCCTCCCGATAACCAGCCCTCTATCGTGATCCTGTATCGCCCCGGCGAATATTTCACTGGCAGAAGCACTCAGCTCATCAATCAAGACAACCACATCGTCCTCCTTGCATGTTCCTGATCCATTGGCGTAGTTATCCGCCCGAGGGAAGTTCCTTCCTTCGGTATAAACAATCAGGTCGCCTTTGTCAAGAAACTCGTTAAGCATGGCCACCACCACATCAAGCGACCCACCGACATTACCCCGTAAGTCGATCACGAAACCGGTTGCTCCCCTACTTTTCAACATAGAAATTGCTGAAATGAACTCACTGAAAGTGTTGAACCCGAAGTTCCGCCCGAGTTTAATAAATCCGATCTTATCCGTGAGCATATAAGTCGCGTTTACGCTGTTCATCGGGATGTCGTCCCGCGTTACGGTAATATTGATCAAGTCATCCGCCTCGTTACGCCGTATCCCGAGCGTAACTTCCGATCCGCGTTCGCCGCGCAATGTTTTTAAAACATCCTCGTTTTGAATCTTTTTTCCTGCCATTAGGCTATCATCCACCATCACTATCCGGTCCCACGGCATGATACCGGCCGCTTCAGAAGGCCCTCCGGGAACGATGCTCGTGACCACGATCGTGTCTCTTAACACGTAAAAGCTGACTCCGATACCGGAAAAGTGGCCCTCCAGGTCTTCATTTACCCGCTTCATCTGCGCGGCTGAAATATACTCCGAGTGCGGATCCAGTTCGTGAATGATATGGGGCAGCGCGTCTTCCACAAGCAGTCGCGTGTTAACCGTGTCAACGTACGACTCCCGGATGTAGTTTAAAACAGCATCGATCTTTCCCGAGCTCTCCATCCGTCCCGAAGCACCGAACTGCCCATATTTACTCCCTACAAATATTCCTATCGCGATTCCTATACTTACCCAAATCGGGAGCCATACTCCTATTTTTTTTCTTGAACTCATCCAATTCCTTTCTCTTATTTTTATTTGCCCATTTCAACGGCAACCAGATCAATCTCTGCTCTTTTCAACAGGTCAACCCCATCGCTCAAACGATAAACGTCGGCATATACCACCCTTTTTATCCCGGCTTGAATAATCAGTTTCGCGCACTCGATGCAGGGCGATGAGGTCACGTAGAGCGTGGCACCCTCGCTACTATTGTTGGAACGAGCCACCTTGGTTATGGCGTTTGCTTCCGCGTGCAACACGTAGGGCTTCGTGGTATCCTGCTCATCCTCGCAAACATTTTCGAAGCCGGAAGGCGTACCGTTATACCCGTCCGAGATTATCATTTTCTCCTTCACCAGAAGCGCTCCCACCTTTCTACGTTTACAATATGAATTCTCGGCCCAAATAAAAGCCATGCGCATGTAGCGTTCATCCAGTTGGGTCTGCTTATCTTCGTTTTTTTTCATTTCAACTATTCAACGGCTTTTAAACTCATGTCGAGGCTTTTCACGGAGTGCGTGAGTGCGCCCACTGATATATAGTCCACCCCCGCCTCGGCATAATCACGGATATCGTCGCGCGTGATCCCGCCGGACGACTCGAGTTCGACCCTCCCTGCCACCATTCGCACGGCCTCGCGGGTGACCTCGGGAGAAAAGTTGTCGAGCATGATTCGATCCACCCCTCCAACTTCCAGTGCTTCGGTCAATTCGTTAAGGTTTCTCACCTCAATTTCGATCTTAAGATCCCGTTTTTTTTCCTTCACGTAGCGATGTGCACCCCGAATAGCCTGTTCAATTCCTCCTGCAAAATCAACATGATTATCTTTTAACAAAATCATATCAAAAAGCCCAAGACGATGATTTTCACCGCCACCAATTTTCACCGCCTGTTTTTCTAAAATACGCATTCCCGGGGTGGTTTTTCGCGTATCAATCACTTTTGCTTTCGTGCCCTTTAGCAACCCTACATATTCTCGGGTAACGGTAGCTATGCCACTCATCCGCTGCATGATATTTAGGACAATCCGCTCCGTTTGCAAGAGTGAGTGCACTTTTCCTGAAACAACAAAGGCAATATCGCCCGGTTTTACCGGGGCACCATCCTTCAGTAACACCTCCAGTTGCAAGCCGGGGTCGAAATTACCGAATACCTTCTTGGCTATTTCAACACCCGCGAGAACGCCCGCTTCTTTGACAAGCAGCTGTGAACGACCCATTTCCGACTCGGGTATACTGCACAAAGTAGTGTGGTCTCCCTCGCCGATATCTTCGGCAAAGGCCAATGTTATAAGGTTATTGATTAACTCTTTTTCATCCATAGTTTAAACGAAATCCAAATCCATTCATTCAATTGATAAACAGATCAACTGTACGTTTTGTTATAAATTCACCCAATTTCACTACAAAAGTACAAAAAAAACGTTACATTTGTGGTTATCGGGACATTATTCGTCTTTGAAGATCAATTTATTTCAATAAATGAGGCTATAATCGCGATGAAGATAGGTTTACTCTCCGTGGGGAAGACGGACAACAAGCATTTTGCACGTATTATCGAAGATTACACGAAAAAAATAAATTATTACCTGCCCTTTGAGATGATATATGTACCGGACGTGAAAAACCGGGGGAGGCTGCCTACTACCGAAATAAAGAAGGCAGAGGAGGAAAAGTTACTCGCTGCAATGCATCCATCCGATCAGGTAGTACTGCTTGACGACAAGGGGAAACAATTGGATTCTCCCGGTTTTTCCGTTTATCTCGAAAAGAAAATGATTTCCGTCCCAAAACGGTTACTGTTTATCGTGGGCGGGCCCTATGGGTTCTCGCCCGGGCTGTACAACCGCGCTACCGACCGTTTATCACTTTCGCCCATGACGTTCACTCACGAGATGGTAAGGATGATATTCGCGGAGCAGCTTTATCGGGCTATGACCATCCTTAACAATGAACCCTACCACCACGAGTGATGGGATGTTTACATCATAATTTTCATCGTGCAGGATGGGATAAAATCGCTCAGATTCGATAGAATCATTTAGTTGGTTTATCTTTGTAAAAAAACAGGTCGAAATGGCAAAAAAGAAAACAGTACTCACCATAATGTGGATCGTGATCGCGATAATAGCCCTTGCCGCTATTGCTTCACTCATCATTTTTCCAAGATGGAAAGGAATGTTTTTAGCGGGTAGCGGTGGTTTTCTCATCCTGAATCTCCTCTTATCGATGTTTTTCATTCATCGCAACTTTAAAAACTAACGCGAACAGGCTCACTCCGGTTGGGAAATGACCTCCTCGAACTCGTAACGGAGCTGGTCGAACATCTCCCTTTCTCTTGAAACCATGGATGATTCCATGTGAGAGACCTCGTGTAGCACCCATGTCGCGTTCTCTTTCGACCTTCTTCCAAAAAATCGCAAAGCATTCAAAGCGGATTGGCAGAGTAAAAGAGACTCCTCACCCAAGTCGTTAATGGCACGTTTTAAAACGGCTTCACTCTCCACGCGGCCGACCACTTCCGGATGAACGATACAAAGGCGGGCAAAAAGCCAATACCCGGTGGTACGTGCAGATTCGTCGGCGTGAACCGACCATTTCTCCACCAGCTTATCGGCAAATGGCAGCTCTTGAAATAGATTTTTGCACGCTTGCTCTCGTATCTCTTGATTGGTTATTGACCGGCCCCATTCATCCGCCATTTCGGCCGACATTTCATCGCGGGGAAAAAGCATTGTCGCCAATATTTTTAACTCTCGAACATCTTCACCCCACAACCTCTCGGCTAACGCTGGCCCGAGTTCGTACTTGAGCGATATTTCCTTAATTCGGGAAATAGAAACCCCGAAGTTCATACGAAAATTCACCCCCAACTGACGCATGCTGGCGGCAGTGGCCCCGTCCATCGACAACCTAAGGTCGGTGCGTATATTTTTCAAAACTGTATCCATTACGCCTCTTTTCGTTATTATTATCCTACAAAGTTACTCGATTCATTGAAGGAACTGCCCTCTTTTGCTCAATTTTGACTATTTTTGTACTCTCGAGCGTTGTCCCGCCCGAACATCTATTGAAACAATCATCACGGCCGTGACCAACGTATAGCCCAGCAAGAATTTAAACAGTAAAAACAGATACAATGAGACTTTTATTAATCAGCAACTCCACCAATCCGGGAGAGGGATACCTGGAATACCCGACACCTTACATCAAAGATTTCTTGGGCGAAAAGCCGATAAACGCCGTTTTCATTCCTTACGCGGCGGTCACGTTTTCTTTTGAAGAATACGAAGAGAAAGTAAATAACCGGTTCGTGGAAATTGGTCATCACGTCACAAGCATCCACCGCTTTATTAACCCGGTAGAAGCAATCGAAAACGCCGACGCGATCGTCGTGGGTGGAGGAAACACTTGGCAGCTCGTCGGCATGTTGTGGGAAAAAGGGTTGATGAAGGCAATTCGAAAAAAAGTAAAGGAAGGAACACCCTACGTGGGTTGGAGCGCCGGTTCCAATATCGCCTGCCCTACCCTGAAAACCACGAACGACATGCCAATTACCGAGCCGGGAAAATTCAAAACTCTCAAGCTCGTCCCTTTTCAAATTAATCCCCATTACTTGGACGATCACCCTGCAAACCATGGGGGTGAGAGCCGGGAGACCCGCATTAACGAGTTTATCGAGGTAAACCGCAACGTGTATGTCGTGGGATTACGAGAAGGCACCATGCTCACGCGACAAGGCAATGAGTTGACACTGCTGGGCGACCGTCCTGCACGGCTCTTCAAGTATGGCGAGGAACCGAAAGAATTGACTAGCAACAACGACCTCAGCTTCTTACTCGGATAACAAAAACCGCTATCATACGTCGATTTTTCCGTACGATAGCGGTTTCCTGTTGCTACAATCGATCGCCAAAAATCGAATCGGAATGAAGAAGTAAATCGATATACTGTGCTCTTTTATATACCAGTAAATTATCGTTTTTATTCAACACGCTATTCGATAGTTTCCCCTTGAATTGATCGATGCTCTCGTATCCTTTTCGGCTCATCCAATCACTGATCCCTTGGTTTATTTCGGATATAATACCGATACCGTGCCTATAAACCGCGCTCACTACTTGCACACACGAGGCACCCGACAAGATGAGCTTGATCACGTCTTCGCTGTCAAAAACTCCTCGGCTGCTACACACGTCAGCTTTCACACGGTCGTATAACATCCCCGCGTAACGAAGCGACTGTTTGTAATCACCCTTCCGGCTAAGGTTAAACGCCCTGCGGTGTTTCTCCGTTTCGATATCGATATCGGGCTGAAAAAATGCATTGAAAATTACCATTCCGTCCACTCCCGCTTCATCGATCGCGTGCGCGAAATGGAGAAGATTGGTGTAGTCGGTGCTTAACTTCACGCTTACCGGAATCGAGAGCTGCTCCTTGATAGTGGAAACGATATCGATCTGGCGTTTTTCAATGGCGGCTGCATCTAAATCGAAGCGGGTGGGTGTTTGATACAGGTTAAGTTCTATTCCATCTACACCCGTTTCTTCGATCAGCTTGGCATACCTGAACCAGGAAGACTCATTCACCGCGTTGAGGCTAGCAATGACCGGAACGGCGAGACTCTCTTTTACTTGGCGCAGTTTTACCATGTAATACTCCACGTCGGAACGCTCTATATTCGGGTGAAGCGTGGTCATTTCGGCGTGGATATCATCATATTCGGTTACCAGCTCGTCGTGTTGAAGATTCTCAATTTGGATCTGCTCTTCGAAAATTGTTTTATAAACCACGGCAGCTGCCCCTTGCTGCTCTGCCTTTTTCAAGGTGTCAAGTTGTGAGGATAGCTCACACGCCCCCAGGATAACCGGACTTTTGAGCCGGAGGCCCATGTAGGATGTTTCTAAGTTCTTCATATCATTCTATTTTAATATAATGTGTCAAAAAAAAAGGTCGTTGAAACGTAGTTTGTATTATACAAATATAAACGTTTTTTTATAAAACCGTGCCATGAATTAAAAGTAAATGTTATTGTTGTAGGGGTGCCAAAACTCTGAAACCCTGAGAAAAAGAAAAATCGCTGTAAATCTGTCGACTTACAGCGATTTTTAGTACTCGGAGCGGGACTTGAACCCGCACAGCCTTAATGGCCACAAGATTTTAAGTCTTGCGTGTCTACCATTCCACCATCCGAGCGCACCTTAGATATATATAATCAGGGACTTTTACCAACAGGCAGTTCCCCGTGAAAAGGAGGCGTTCCTCCTATTGAGCGGAAGACGGGACTCGAACCCGCGACCCCGACCTTGGCAAGGTCGTGCTCTACCAACTGAGCTACTTCCGCAAAACCAAAATGCTACTTCCGCAATTATGTTAAAGAGTACCTTGCCAAGGTCGGTTTCATTTCTTCCCTTGGGACAAGGTCGTGCTCTACCCATCCTGAGCTACTTCCGCAATACCAGAATACTACTTCAAGTTGCACCTGAATAGCGAGCAAAAACATGCCCCCTATTTTCGCGACTGCAAATGTAAAGATGTTTCTTCGGTTTTCAAAGTAATTCGTTAAATATTTCACGAATTGGATGGCTTATTGTTTAATGGCTTATGTTGATGCGGGTGTCAATTCCACGGAAGTTGCTCGCGTAACTCGTTTCACGTAGCTGATAAAGAATCCGGTAAGCAATAGATTCAAACACATCGTCAAAACAGAAACAACCAGCAAAACTCCACCCAAATTATAACCTATAGCAATAAAGAGAACACCAGCACCTACCTCACCACGAGTAAACATCCCTACCGAAACGGCAAGACGTTCTTTTGTCGTTCTGTCCTTGTAGAAAAAGAGCGGGAAAAGCTTACCAATATTTGAAATAATAGTGACCATGAACACATGAATAGCAATAATTACCCAAGGCAACATTGGTATACCGGATATAATGGAATTAGATTGCTCTGCTACAGCAGCAAAATCTACTCCAATGAAGAGTGGCATACTCATACCCACCAACAGCATGAATAGGTAAGAAATGCCATTGGACACTCTTTCATCTTTCTGTCGCGGAACGGGACTGTGCTCCCCTTTCATGATCATGCCCAAAACAAATGCTGGCAGAAGAATTTCGATATGAATACTTCCTTCCCCTCCAAAAAAGTAGGTAGAAATCCGATACAGTGCATCAATCAAAAGAAACATAACCACTGAATAGCCCAGAATCCATTTCCATCCTTGGGGTAGATTATAACTCTTCATTTTTTTCCACCCCACTACGATTAGGATAATTGCAACGAAAAGTATCACAAACATTTGCCATCGCATACCAACCATTAAAATCTGCAACGGAATCATCAAAATAATGGTATCCAAATCGTCGAATATGGCCAATATCTGTACTTTTTTATATACCCACGTGAATTTCAACCCAGCTGCCGCGAGCATCGTGAACAAAATGCCGGCGGAGGTTGGAGCGGCGAATCGACTCAATAGAAAGGTCTCTTTCCATGCATCATCGTTATTCCAAATTTGCATTTCGGGGGGAGCCACCACGAAAAGATAGTACAAGGCTACAAGTAACCATGGGAAAGCCGCGGCACCCATTGCAACCGCGTAATCGACGGAATAGGTGCGCCATTGCTTTTTATTTATCTCGAATTCGCGACCAACATTTATCATGATGAAAGCCAATGATATGTACAGCAACGCGTCCAAGATCGTTTTGTAAACGTGAAAACCTGTTCCTAATAAATGAGGAACAAACTGCGATAAAACTAAACCAGCTACCAGTAAAAAAGAAAAAATAAAAACTTTTCTCATCCAAAAAAAGTTAGCGTTATAAGAACCTCACGACACGATGGCGTTGTGAACCTTAAAGGAAAAGTTATATAACCGCGGCAGGCCGAGATTGTTTAAAATAACCTGTAAAAAAACTTAACACCATTCGTCACACGAAACGTGCCCGGTTGAACGGGAAGGGGATAAACAAGATAACTTTGCAACTCCTCGGTAGCAGGACCCTGCATCACGGTACCGCGACCATAAATCGTCGCGAACACGCTGCCGCAGCTTTCACAGGTGGCTGTACCATCATCCCGAGGAGCGATCTTAATCTCTCGTTTTTTCTCGTGAGGACAGCAAAGATCATACGCGTACAGCTCATTGGCAGTGGCACTCGAAACAATCACGACACCACTGAATCCAAAACGCTCCTCCGGGAATCGCCGGTCTTGCTCGGTAAAAACCTTGAATGACAAAGGGTTTCGCAACACGTGGTCGAGACCATTTAGGATAATTTCAAAATCAACGGGTGCAAATGGTATCGATCCCCTCGGTG
>JAAYTC010000206.1 GCA_012518155.1 Bacteroidales bacterium
AATTCAACTGCCCCCTGACATTCCGGTCGTTCATCAATTTCATCATTTGACTCCAACGGTCTACTCGTTTGCATCCTACGCCAGTGATTTTAAACTGATTTTCTATTCCAACGATGATTCAAAAATAGTTGAAAGTGATTATCTTTTGCCCCAATGGTTTAACCATGGCACAACGTTTACTCCTACATTCAGGAATCCTTTCTAATACACGTTACGTTGAAGAAGTCAAACTGCGCCATTCTCCGAAGTAAAGTATTGCCATTTTCCGAAGTGAAATCCCGGTATTTTCCGAAGTTGTGTTGTGGATTCCAATTTAAATGTTTAGTTTTGCGAAGAATATATGCAAATTGTAGGAATGAAAGCAGCAGAATATTATCCTCGCATTGGCGATCGCGTACTTGAAAAAAAACTTCAGATTTCAGGGGCAGTCCTCATTGAAGGGGCCAAGTGGTGTGGAAAGACCGAGACCGCTTTGCAAGCTGCCGGCAGTGTGTTGTTTATTCAAGAGAACCCTCAACATAAAGAGATGGCCAAAATGATGCCGTCGCTTTTGTTAGAGGGGGATACTCCCCGGTTGATAGACGAGTGGCAGGATGCTCCGGAGGTGTGGGATGCCGTGAGACATGCGGTCGATCGGAGAAAGCAGACAGGGCAATTTATCCTTATAGGGTCAGCAACTCCTCGTGATGAAGTGAAATCTCATTCAGGGATTGGGCGTATTTCCAGAATGCTTATGCGTCCCATGAGCCTGTTCGAATCCAAAGAATCTACCGGGGATGTTTCTTTACGCGCCCTTTTTGAAGGGAAACAGGAGATTGGGAACGTTAGCACACTCAATATTCCGCAAATTGCACGCATTATCTGTCGAGGAGGATGGCCGGGCGCTGTGACCCAGCCTGATGCCGAGGGAGCACTCGCGATAGATTACACTGAATTAATCGTGGAAGAAGATATAAACAGCGTGGATGGAGTGGAGCGTAATCCGTTGCGGGTTCGACAAGTGTTGCGCTCTTTGGCCCGAAATATTTCTACTTTAACTACCGCGACAACCATACTCGGTGATGTCCGTGCAAACGATATAACCATTAGTGATCATACGCTTGAAAGCTACTTGAACGCGTTGCGACGTATTTTTGTAGTGGAAGATGTGCCGGCTTGGTCCCCTTCGCTTCGGTCGAGGACGACCATCCGAACCTCACATAAACGCCAATTAGTGGATCCCTCTATCGCAACCGCGATCATGAGAATGGATGCGTCTCGTTTATTGCGTGATTTAGAGACATTCGGATTTTTGTTCGAGTCACTATGCACACGTGATCTGCGCATTTATACCCAGGTCAATGATGGTGAGATTTTTCATTATCGGGATAAAAACGACCTGGAAGTCGACCTTATTATATCGCTGCACGATGGGCGATGGGCTCCGGTGGAAGTTAAATTGGGAGAACATCAAATCGAGGAAGCCGCGGCAAACCTTATTAAGTTGAAAAACAAAGTAGACACCTCTCGTATTGGAGAACCCTCCTTTATGATGGTTCTTACCGGTGGCCAATATGCTTACCGACGCCCCGATGGAATTTGCGTGGTACCCCTTGGATGCTTGAGGGATTAGTAGAGAAAATTATTATCTTTGTTCCATGGAGTCTTTGGCATGCCTCGCCTCACACGCGAGTGCGCGCCAACTAAGTGTTAAAATCACAGGCAACAAGATGAGTGAAAATTCCAAGAGTGCTTCCAAGTGGCTGAGCAAAAAAATGGCCGCCGCGAGGAGTACCTACATGATAGCTTCCCTATTTACCCTTTTCAGCGCGAGCTGTTTCGTGGTGTTTAGCTGGTACTTGGCGACCTTCGCGGCCGAGAGGCTGGATAACGGGTTGATCGTGCCGCGAACGCTGCTAATCGCGTCGCTTTTTCTCGCGGGGCGTTACCTGTTCGCGCACTTGGAGTCACGTTTTAATTACAAAGCGGGCAATAATATCGTGGCAGGGATCAAGAAGGAGTTGTACCCTAAGTTGCTTAACAACAGTCAACTCGATTCTACCTCCAGCGCATTGTACGTGACACGGGTGAGCGACGACCTGCGGCCCTATTTCGCGTTCTTTATTCCATACTCCGTGGCGACCGCGGTGGTGAGTATCCTCTTGCTGATCGTGGCTTTCTGGTTAGAAAAATGGGTGGCGATCGTGCTCATGGTCTCGCTGCTGGTGATCCCCATGCAGATGGCGGTGGTGGGGATTGGTGCCGAATCGCTCCATAAAAAACATACCAATCTCTTCTTGAAATATTCCGCCGTCTTCTATAACCGGATGCAGACGATCGCGGAGATCGTGAACCTGGATAACTTCAAGTCGCAATACCGTTTTCTATCTCGTAAGAGCGAGGAACTGAACAAGGCTACCATCAACGTGATGCGCGTAGCAATTCTCTCTTCGGCCGTGTTGGAGCTGTTCGTGACTATCTGTATCGCGGCCATCGCGATCTACTTGGGGATGAGCTTGATGGGGATTATGACGGGACCCAACTACGGGAAAGGGTATGATTTCCACACCGCGCTGTTCCTG
>JAAYTC010000024.1 GCA_012518155.1 Bacteroidales bacterium
GAAAAGTTTACTGTCAGGTGCTGAGTTCTTGTATCCGTACGTGAAGGACAAATCATCTTGGCCCTATGGCGAAGATGTGATGTACTGGGATGAGTGGCCGGTTCGACACCCTTTTTTATTATTCGCGTGGAGGGCATACAATAAACCGGAGTATATTCAATTATGGGAGGTGCTGGATGGATATCCTGAAAGTCAGGAGGTAATCAGGAATATGCCCATCCGGAACCCACTTGTTTGGGTAATAGAAAAACCTATCAGGTAGATTCGCCAAGATGTACGTTCGGTGAGTTCCAAGCTAAACTAAACAACCCTGTATAACGCGCAGCTTGTTGCACTTTATACAGGGTTGTTTTTTCCGCTCATCCCATGGATAGCGACGGTGAGGGGGTGGTTATAACCCCTCGATATCTCTCATACGCTTTAATGCCTCTAGGAAATAGTAATCCGCGTAATTCAAGGGAGTATCAATTTCGTTATCATGCGGGATACTTCCCACCGAGTGCATCAATATGAAATTCCCGTTCGTACCAAGCTCCGCGCGGTAGGCATCGCTCGATAAAGAAGCCATCATTTTGTCGGCATACTCTTTATACGAAGCAGCATCTGCAACAGGGAAAGTAGACATCTCGTAGAGCGCCGAAGCGATAATGGCTGCAGCGGAAGCATCCCGTAAGGCGTTAGGTATATCCGGCGCGTCCATATCCCAGTAAGCAATTAAGTCTTCCGGCATATCGGGATGGTCTCTCAAAAACTCGAACGCTTTAATAGCCTGATCAAGGTAGCGCTGATAACCCGTTTCGCGGTAACACATGGCGTAGCCATAAATAGCCCAAGCTTGCCCCCTCGACCATGCTGATTCGTGCGAATAACCCTGCGCCGTGTGCCGGTTCCTGACGGAGCCATCTTCCAGGTCGTAATCAATCACGTGGAAGGTGCTGCCATCCTCTCGGAAATGCTCCTCGAGTGTTCTATCGGCATGAGAGACGGCGATGTTGTAAAAAAGCGAATCGCCCGAGTACTCCGTGGCATCGAACAGCAGTTCGAGGTTCATCATGTTGTCGATAATTACCGGGCACTCCCAGCCTCTTTCGCCTTGCCAACCCCTATCGCTGTCCCACGACTGAATTACACCGGGTTGTTCTCTAAAGCGAGTGGTAAGAGACTTGGCGGCTTGCACGATGATATCTTTGTACGCTTCGTTGTTGGTTAGTCGCAACCCGTTCCCGAAACTCGAGCCGATAATAAACCCGATGTCGTGGTGCGATGTCAGAAATTGAGCCTCCTCGATGGCTTCGGTGTATTTAATCGCCTTTTCTTTGAGAGAGGGGTCATTCGATAAATCATACAAGTACCACACGGCACCCGGGAAAAAACCACTTCTCCAGTCCCTGTATCCACAGTAATAGACGGAGCCATCGGGGCGGACGGTCACGGGGTTCAACACCTCGTCCGAAGCCTCGATAATCTCGATTTGCTTGCCCATTTGTGCCAAGGCAAACTCGATGTTATCCGACAGCAACTGACTATTGTCTGGCGTGTCCGAAACCGTTTTGTCTTGATTACACGAGAGAAGCAAAACAGATGCTAACACTAAATAAAATGCAGAACTAACTCTTTTCATACGATTAATTTAATTGTTTATACTAATACGCACGAAACTTGCTTTAATTAAAACGCGTTTCATACTGGAGTTTTTAACGAATGGACTACTTTTATTGCACGATTAAATATCGGTATAATAAATGTAAGCAACAATTATTTTTTAATAATTGAATATTGGAGCTTCCCTTTCGGTTGGATCGATTTTTCCTCTAGTTGTATCCTGTAGATGGTTTCACCCCATACATTTTTTAAACGCCGATCATCAAGCTCTAAGGCCTCGATAGTGGGAGTGAGTTGATTCTCGTTAAAACGTAGCTCTGCCTTTTGGCCCATCACTTCAACTTGTATCACCCCTTTTCCTACATGCTCCACGTTGCCCCACGTGAGAAAATAGACGCGGTTCTTTTCTTCGGGATCTTTTAACGAATACCGGTCTTCAATAACCAGCTCATTTTTCTTCAGTCGGTATTCCCTGTTCCAGTTATTTAAAGACGCGGCTTCGGGATACGCGTCGGAAATATCCAACGAGAAAGTTTGTTTCCGCGGGTTATACGTTACATTTTTTGACCGGTAATGCTGTCCATGTTCCTGCGAATGCCCGTTTACCCGGGGCAGGTTGTGGTAGTCACTTTGCATGGTCCAAATTGTATACCGTTCGCCGCTGAATGTTTGTCGCGTGTAAGTGCCGACTCCCACGTCAATGAAAACGGGTGTTTCGTTGATATACAACGAGAAGGTGCCTACATCGTTATGGTTATGGCTTTCGTTGTTGA
>JAAYTC010000207.1 GCA_012518155.1 Bacteroidales bacterium
CTATCCCGGTGAGTACCCCCATGACCCTATTTTTTGTCATGGCCGATAAGATGCCCCGCAGCTTATTGCCCGTCAGTTTTTGAAGGCCCTCGCTCATGATTTTCATTCCGTATAGGAACAGGCCAAGCGACCCCACGAGCCGCAAAAAATCGAAGAAAGTGTAGTCCATTCTCAATAAAAAGCGTATATTAGCGTGCAAATATAGTGAAAGCCGAGTGAAATGCCAAGTTTACTTGAATGTTTTCGGTAAGCGAGGACAGAGTCAACACTTGTTTTGCTTATGTCGAGCGTAGAAAACAACTAAGCTTGCTTGAAAATTTCCGAGGCGCCTCCTATATTCTTCAAATATAGTGAAAGAAACCTTGTTTACAGTAAAATGGAAAAAATGTAAACATTAAACAGAAAGTATGGCAGATACAGTGCGTGTAACTTGCGTTAACACGAACAGCAGCAGGGATATCAAAATCGGCTCCACGTTAGAAGAGTTGATTGAAGTTTTCGGGGTGAAAATGCCCTATTTAATCGCGAACGCGAAAGTTAATAACCGAACCGAATCACTTTCTTACCGAGTGTATCGTCCGAAGATCGTGGAGTTTGTCGACCTAAGCAATAATTCGGCCATGCGTACCTACGTGCGAACGCTCTGTTTTATCTTGGCGAAAGCGGTGGATGATATCCTACCCAATGCCGAGATGTATATCGAACACGCGGTAGCCAAGGGGTATTATTTTCAAATCGAGGCCGATGTGCCGGTCGGTAAGCCTGAACTGGATGCTATCAGGGAAAGAATGCGTGAGATCGTGGAGGCAGACATCTCCTTCGAACAAGTAGAGGAGGAGACGACGAAGGTGGTTCAGCTCTTTCGTGAGCGAGGCATGGAGGACAAAGCAAGACTCCTGGAAACTTCCGATTTCTTGTATTCTCGTTATTCTAAATTGGATGAGTATGTCGACTATTTTTACGGTTGTCTGACACCATCCACCGGGTATATCTCATTATTCGATATTCAACCCTATAACGGTGGTTATTTACTGAGGGTACCTCGTCGTGAAAAACCGGTAGAATTGGAGCCCGAGATACAGCAAGATAAGTTGCTGAACGTGTACAGAGAACATCTCCAGTTCCTTAAAATCAGCAAACTCGGAAACGTGGGTGACCTGAACCGGGCGATTCAAGAGGATCGGATTTCGACAGTTATTCAAGTTGCCGAGGCGTATCAATCAAAACAGATTGCAGAGATTGCCGAGAAAATTACCCGTGGCTTTGATGACGGGATCCAGGTGGTGTTTATATCCGGTCCCTCCTCCTCCGGGAAGACCACTTTTCGAAAGCGGTTGGAAATACAGTTGCTGGTGAACATGCTAAAACCAGTAGGTGTTTCGTTGGACGACTATTTCGTGAATCGAGACGAAACTCCGCTCGACGCGCACGGGGAAAAGGATTACGAGTCGCTCTACGCGCTCGATCTGGAGCTATTCGAAAATCACATGCTCGCGCTGATGAGAGGCGAAGAGATTGAGTTGCCGTTTTATAACTTCGTGACCGGGAAACGAGAATTCCGGGGCAACATGTTGAAGATGGACACGAATAGTATCCTTATCGTAGAAGGGATTCATGGGTTGAATCCCGAGTTGACGGCACATATTCCAGAAGATAAAAAATTCTTGGTGTACGTGTCCGCGTTGACGACCATATCCTTGGACGATCATAACTGGATTCCCGCTTCTGATAATCGATTGTTGCGTCGTATGGTGCGAGACTACCGCTACCGCGGTTACTCGGCGCAACAGACCATCTCTCGTTGGGACAGCGTGCGGCGTGGCGAAGATAAGTGGATCTTTCCTTACCAGGAGAATGCCGACGTGATGTTCAACTCGGCGATGATTTACGAGCTGGCTGCCATACGTCGCCATGCTGAACCCGTATTGATGCAGGTACCCCGCACGGCTTTTGAATATTCAGAAGCGTATCGTTTGCTCAAGTTCCTTAGCTATTTTAATTATATTAACGACCAAGAATTACCACCTACATCATTGCTTCGCGAGTTCCTCGGGGGCAGTAGCTTCAGGTATTAGGTTAGTAAGGCGAGTATTGTAAACATGTAATTTTTTTCTCGTGCACGAGAACCTGTCGATTTTATTATTGAGCTAAATGAAAGAAGATATAATCTGCGCGATTTCAACTCCTCCCGGTATGGGAGCCATAGCGGTCGTGCGTGTTTCGGGAACGGGAAGCATTGAGCTGGCCGATAAAATATTTCGCTCCCCCTTGGGGAATAAACTGGCGGATGCCAAGCCCAACACGGTCCACTTTGGACGGATAGAGTGGAAGGGTACGTTGCTTGACGAAGTACTGGTCACCCTGTTTCATGCACCCCGCTCCTTCACGGGAGAGGAGAGCGTGGAGATCGCCTGCCACGGTTCGGTCTACATCCAACAAAAGTTGATGGAGCTGTTGATGGCGCGAGGAGCGCGGATGGCATTGGCCGGGGAGTTCACTCGGAGAGCGTTTCGGAACGGTAAGTTCGACCTGAGTCAGGCCGAGGCGGTGGCCGATTTGATCGCTTCCACTTCCAGCGCGTCGCACCGGGTGGCCATGAACCAGATGCGCGGTGGCTTTGCAAAAAAACTGGTTGATTTGCGTGATAAGCTGCTTCAGTTTGTTTCCCTGATCGAGTTGGAACTCGACTTCTCGGAGGAGGACGTGGAGTTCGCTAACCGAGATAAGTTACACGAGCTTACTGTCGAGATTGAACAGGAAATTGATACACTGGCAGGCTCTTTTCAACTGGGTAATGCCATCAAGAGCGGCATCCCGGTAGCCATTATCGGGGAGACCAACGTCGGCAAATCCACGTTGCTCAACCTGTTGCTCCAAGAAGAAAAAGCCATCGTGAGCGATATTCACGGCACCACGCGCGACGTGATCGAAGACACCATGAACATAGGAGGCATAACGTTTCGGTTCATCGACACGGCAGGAATCCGTCATACCACCGATGCGATTGAAACCATGGGTATCGAGCGAACCTACCGGAAGATCGAACAAGCTTCCATCGTGTTGTGGGTGATTGATGTTACCTCGTCAAAGGAACAGATTGAGACACTGGCTGCCTCCATTATTTCTAAACTGGCCGACAAAGAGGTGATCCTCCTGTTCAATAAATCCGATCTTATATCCGAATCCGACCGGCAGGAGATGATCAATATACTGCCGGAGGTGAAAGGGGAAAGACTATTTATTTCCGCCAAGACCCGTCGCGATACCGATAAGCTTCAAGAGCTGCTGGTACAGGCCGCGGCCATCCCCTCCATCGGCGAAGAGGATGTGATTGTCACCAACCTGCGGCACTACGAATCGCTTACCAAGGCGCTGGAGGCTATTCGACGTGTGAAAGAGGGACTCGATATCGGCCTCACCCACGACTTCCTCTCGCAAGACATTCGCGAGTGCATGTTCTACTTGGGGGAGATCACGGGTCAAATCTCCACCGATGAAATTTTAGGCAATATTTTCTCCAAGTTCTGTATTGGAAAATAATAACCTAAAAACGACGTATAACAAATTGATTCAAAATCCTTATAGACCCTAATTACATATCCTCAAGAGAAAGCCCTTTAAACTCTACTGAATATTTAGGATGCTTAGCAATAATATCTCTAGCTTTATTTTTCAGCTTAGTCAAACTAATACGCCTGGGATTACGTTTTACTTCACAAAACAGAAGACGCTTTTCAAATTCATTTATTGCAACTATATCAATCTCATCTTCACCTTTGGAGTTCCAATAGCCCTGAATATCAGAAAATTCTTTCGCTTCAATCATTGTGGTGCGGAAATATTTTTCTAAAATTATTCCACTGTATGTTTCATAATCTCGCACTGCGATATCACGAATATAATGGAGGTTACCAATTTCTACTGCACTACGGTACTTGTATATAAATCGAAACCAAAAGTTGAGGAAGCAATCTTCAATCTTGTATTTATTTGAACGACTACCCTCTTTAGCACCAAAAGGACGATTGCGTTTGATGATGTTATACTCTTTTTCTAATCGAGAAAGATAACCTCCAACATCCATTTTTAGTATGCCTTCTATCTGGCCTCTATCAGTTTTAGAGGAAGCTATTAGCGACAAAATGGAAAAATAATTACCATAGTCTTTCCCAAACTCATCAATTAATACATTTCTGCCTTCATCAAGAAAGAAAGAACCTTCTGAAAACAAAGCGTTAAGAATCGATTCCTTGGTAAATGCTTTTTTAATAATTAGCTGCTCAACATATTTTGCTACACCGCCGGATATCATATAAAAAGACAATAAATCTTCATTTGTATAATTAGGATGATAATCGGATAAAATTTCCTTAATTATTTTTATATCAAATTCTTTGACTATCATTCGGGCGGTAGCTCTACCAAATAGAGGTTCCTTTGAATTTTCGAAAATGCGTTTCATCATCGAGTAAATAGATCCACAAAGTATAAGGTTGATCTTACTATTGTCTTTCATTGAATCCCATATATTTTGCATATCACTGAATATAGAAGAATTGACAGTGCGAAACTCTTGAAATTCATCAATAACCAATGTGAAATTTATTCGTTGAGATAATTGCATAACTGCTTTAAATAAATCAGAAAAGCTAGAATAATTGCCAACAGGAATACCCAACTTTTCGGTAATTTCTCGCGAAAAATCATCACACAGCAATATTTCGTTTTTCTTTGCTACAAAGAAATACAAAAAAGGAGTTGCATTAAAAGCATTTTTAAGCAGTGTAGTTTTACCAACACGCCTGCGCCCAACCATCATTGTCATTTGTGCCGATTCAATTGAAGCCTGTTCTATGCTCTGTAAAGTTGCAATTTCAGCTGTTCTATTATAAAATTTCATTTCCTATGATTTAACTATCGTAACCGCCATTACCGTAA
>JAAYTC010000208.1 GCA_012518155.1 Bacteroidales bacterium
ACTGTGTAGCGGCAGGAATATCCTCTTTCTCCACTTTTCCCTTTGCGGCAAACACCTCATCTTTCCTATCGGAAATATAGAATTGATACAACCATCCCATTATCTCCACCTCTTGGCAATCTTCCGCGGTCATTCCTTCTATAAAATCGTTGATAATGGAAAGCTCCGATGTGAGATCATCCGGCAACAGCAGTTCGGTATAGTCGTCGATCCGCTCAAAGAGGAAAGGGAAAATGGTGTGCAGGTAATTGCAGGATGCGATCAGCAACGCTCTATATACTTCGTTTTGCGGATTGGCACTGGGCACTCTGCCGTCCAGCAGATCAAGCAGGTGTTGTTGGTTCAGCTTGAGTTCCGCGGGGAAATTCCCTTGTTTTGCCATTTGCAATATTTCAGGGTCCCCATATTCAGTAACCGGCGACAACACCTGCACGCGCAACGGCTGGTAACCATTTACATCCATAAAACGGAGGGCGACCAATCGGTTGAACCAGGTATACGCCACCGTATCTATCAATTGCTCTTTGGTTGTTTTATGCAATGCTTTTCTGAGTGCATTCAGTTGTTCGGATTTCTCACGCAATTCAGGCGAATCGGCCTGCAACACCCACTCTAATTTTGCCCCCACTTGCTGTATCAGCTTCTTACGGGCCTCCTGCGCGAAACGCTTTAATAAATTTGTGTTCATAAAGAAATCCTCTTATTCTCTTCCAACTGCTTCAACAAAGCTTCCCGCATGGCATCCACGTAGGAATCCACATCTTCAGGTGTTCTCAGTTCTGTTTTATCAAAAACCACCGGCACATTGTTTCTCTTAATATAACGCACGTTGGGTTCGCTGACTGGAGTGTCTTTAGGCATAAGCAGTTGCTGAATCTTATTCAATGCCGTTGTAAACTCATCGCTTGCTTGTCCTCTGTATTGCCTGAGCTGGGCGATGTAGCGTTGTGAGTAGCTTCGTGAAATCATATTGTTCAACGCCTCCAACACCTCTCTTTTTCGCGGGTCGTCCAACCGGTTGAAATCGTCCCGTTTTTCGATCTTGTGAATATGTTCTTTAATGCTTTTCAACGTTTCATCGCGCTCTTGTTCTATTTGAGTTTTCAACATCACGCGCAGCGTGTCCATCGCCTCTTTGGCATCACGCATCACGTTGCCCAAGTAGGGTTCCTTATGTTGCGGCAATGCTTTCAGCTGTTCCCACTCCTTAAAATCGATGTATTCCAAGTTGGATTGGTCGCCTTTGATTATATCCATCGCGTGGTCGTAAATCTTTTTCTGCTCTCCGTTCCAAAACTTACGTATGGGGTCGAGTATGTTTTCTTTGGCATCTAAGAGTTCATCTTCATACTCATCCATTTTGCTGATAACATAATGGTAATCCATAGCGCTTACTCGCTCAAGCAGGGCGACAAAAGGTTCTAAATTTTTCAGAAAAGGATAGCTTTCCTTAGCGCCTATCAGTTGATTCAGCTCTTTCAGTTCGGTTTTGGATCGCTCTTTAAATTGCATGGCTACCTCACGGGCTTCGTTGGCGGGACAGGTTTCATCATACAATTCAAAGTAGATATTTTTTAAGCGAATAATATCCCGGGGATTAAAATCAATTTGGGGTTCCAATAACGTGTTGGCAAAAGCACGGTTATTCAACAGATTGGATAAAAAATCTTCATCCGTGAGGATATTGGCGTCTTGCTTGGCTTCTACTTTTCCCCGTTTATAAAGCTTTGCAACTAAGGTAAAACTGGCATTTTGATACCACCCGTAAGGCTGTCGCGCAAAATAATCCTTTACATCATTGAGCGTGGTGCGGTCTGCCTGTTTTTTTCGCCGGACAATAAAGTGGAGTATTTCCTGCTCGGCACTGCTGACTTCGCTTTCATCTGCACCAAACATACCGTTCTGTTTCGACCGGATGGTGCTTCGGATGGTATCTTCCGAATAAACGATATTGCCAATCAACCGTAAGCTTGGAAAAGCAAGTTTTACCAAATCCTGAAAAGCGTTGACTACCTTAGTTTTGCCTTCATTGGTGTGGCTCATGATCTGTGCTTCGCCATTGAGATAGACGGTGGCTTCGCCCAGCATTTTGTTGAGCAACAATCTCAAATTTCTTTTACGTTCATTGTTTTCAACTCCTTTTTCATAAAGTATCCGTTTTACCGATTCCGAATTGCCTGAGTTCTGCTGTTGCGGAATATACTTTTCCGTCTTTTTAAACATCCGTGCCTCCTGTAGCAGGCGTTTGTCGTCGGGCAATACCATCATCATCAATGTTTGCACCCCCATGGTCTGGGCCTTGAAGTAGTCTGCCGAGTTGTACAACTCAAAATCGGGCGTGATGATATCGATGGTTAGTTCTTTCTCGCGGCCGACCAGTGTGCCGTTTATTTTATGGGAGAACTCGTAGTCTTGCCTGTTTTCATTGAACCTGATTTTAGTCATTCCGCTCAGGATATTCCCATAGATCAGGTCGTTGTAAAGTTGAATGATATCGCTTTGATCGATACTGACATTCTTGATTTCATCCTCGATGTCTTTCTCGTCATCCGTCAAATATTCATACAGTTCGCCGTTTCTGCGAATATAGGTCTCGTTCTCCAGCTGGTTCAATGCTTCTTGGATCTTCTCGCTGTGTTCTTTGAAGTTAGTATTGACCCGGTCGAGCATCAGCACCGCAATGTTTTGCGCGGTAGCTTTAAAGTTGGTGTAGTATTTCACCATAAAGAGGGCCTTCAGCACTTTTCGGCTAAGCCCGTTAAATACATTTCTCTCGCTAAGCGTGATGGATTTGATTACCTCTCCTTTAATTACCGACCGCAATCCCTCGAACATCTTGTCGAAGCTAACTAAAATCCTCCCCTCTTTTTCTGCCTCCGATTTTAACACCTCCTGAAACACGCCCAGCATGGAGCGTTCGCCCACCGAGTGGTGTTTTCCCTGAAACACGTTGTGGTTTGAAAGCTCTTTGATGCATTGCTGGAACAGATCAAACTGGTACGGCAGGAAAGGATATTTATTGACGAAGTCGGACTCGTCTCTGAACTTTCTGAATTGAATGCCATTTTCCGAGAAAGAGATCAAGGTCTCAATATTCGCTTGCTCCGCCTGATAAAAATGCGTTAAGTCATTTTGTGCCAAGTCGGTTTTAGCGAGCAATCGCTTTTCAATCACTTCATCCACATTGGCAGAAGTGAGGGGAATGCGTGCTTTGAATCTACCCTGAATCTTAGAGAAGTCGTCCGTTTGTGTTTTTGTATTATCGCCGATCACCCCCTCCAAATCTTCTTGTGAAGTGACAAACAACCACGCTCGCCCTTTGCATTTCATCGCCAAGGTCTCCACGATGGTTTGAATGCTCAGCATCAACTTGGTATTCTCCGCAATAAACTGCCCCACTTCATCCACGAAGAAATTCAAACGAAAATCCTTTCCTTTGCTATGGATATAGTCGGCTACCTTTTGGCCGAAGTCATCGGGAGAGATGCTGTGGTTTTTCTGCAGGTCGTCCATGATATTGGCATACTCATCGGCACTGCCACCCATCAACCGGGCAAGTACGCTGGCTACCGCTTTTTTGGTTTTAGGGGTAAAATATTTGCGTCTTCCCTCGTACCACGATTCACCGGCCTCTTTTTCATAGGCTTGCTTGAACTCGTGGTATTGCCCCTCATCAGACAACCACAGTTCAAATTCAGCCACATGCCGTTTTGAACCAAAAAAGCCGAGATAGTCGTAAAAAACTTTATAGAACACGTGCAACACCGCGTCATCCTCCTTCTTGGATGTGATTTGTGCTTGCTGGTCGATATTGAACAGGATGGAATCGGAAGGTATTTGAATGGCACGCTCCACATCGGCTCGCAACATCTGATCCTGCACAATCTTTTCAGCAAACAGTTTCCCTAAATATACGCCATCGTATTCCCGATTTTCAAGCACATAGGAGAGTATCTTAAGGAGATGCGATTTTCCCGAGCCGAAGAAGCCCGATATCCATACCCCGTTGACCAAGTTAAAATCGTTGTAAAGAGAAAAAAAGTCGGCTATCTTCTTCGCAATCTCATCGGTGACGATATACTCATCCACCTCTGTTAAGATATGTTCTTGGTCTTCTGCTTTAATAACCGTTTCAATGGGGCGGTCAATTTGCTTTTCAAAGTAATCTTTCAATTTCATAGTATCTCTATTTTTGGGGATAAAGTATGGATGCCCCGTAATAATTATCGTCTGTCATCAAGCCAAACAGTTGCAGGTTTCTTCCCGTGTATTTACCGGGGAAAAACATCACCGTGGGTGCATCCTTGGCTATGTTTTGTAAATTATTCAATATGTTGTGCGAGCGAAGAAAAGGAAATACCTTTCCCACACCGCTGATAAAATAAACGCGCGCCGTACTGTTGTCGATCAGTGTTTTAATATGGGGCATCAACACCTCCTGCATATCCAATACCGATTGAATGGCTTCCTTGAATTCTTGTTTGCTCATCCCCTGCTCGATATCGAACATCTCCTGCAAACCCACACTCTCTTGCAATAGTTGCATAGCTATCGTGTATAAATTCAGATCGAGTATCTCGATGCCTTTTCTTTCCAGCTTTTTAAGCAAGCCGCCGTACGCTTTGGTTATCTCTAACTCCTGCTCAGGACTGTAACTAACAATCCAAAAAGGGATCTCGCCATTTAACGAGGTCATTTGCAAAAAGTCTTCTTGCTTTACTTTCTGATAGATGTATTTAAACATTTCAGAAACATCGTCTTTATACATCATAGGTTTTTCATTGTTTGTTCTATTTCCGCGTCGCTGA
>JAAYTC010000209.1 GCA_012518155.1 Bacteroidales bacterium
GTGACCACGATGGACGACCTCCACCTGCTGAAAGAGATCGGTTGCGAGGGCGCCATCATCGGCAAAGCCATCTACGAAGGTACCCTCACGTTGAACCAACTCATGCAGTTCAATTAATCGCCTAAGTGTCGCTTATGTCAATTATCACAACTATAGCAAAATATATGGCCTATCATTGTCAGCCGAAGATTTTGCTATAGTTGCCGTATTTGCGAATTTAAATTAATTGCTAATTGAAAACATAGATGCTAAAGAAACGAATCATACCCTGCCTCGACATCAAGGACGGGCGCACCGTGAAGGGAGTCAACTTCGTGGGCCTACGCGACGCGGGCGACGCCGTGGAGCTGGCTAAACGGTACGTGGAAGAGGGAGCCGACGAACTGGTCTTCCTCGATATCACCGCCACGGTGGAGAACCGCGATACGCTAACCGACCTGGTAAAGAAGGTGTCCCAAGAGATCAATATCCCCTTCACCGTGGGTGGCGGTATCCGCTCGGTGAAAGACGCGGAGACCATTATCCGGGCAGGAGCCGATAAAATAAGCATCAACAGCTCGGCGGTAGACCGTCCGGCGTTGATCACCGAGCTGGCCGACCAGTTCGGGAGCCAGTGCGTGGTCGTCGCCATCGACACCAAGTTCTCCAACGGCGAATGGATGGTGTACGTCCATGGCGGGAGGACAGCTACTCCCCGTCGTACGGTCGACTGGGCAAAGGAGGTAGAACAACTGGGGGCAGGAGAAATCCTACTCACCTCGATGGACCGAGATGGCACCAAGAGCGGTTTCGCCATCGATATCACAGGGGAAGTATGCGAGGCGGTCAACATCCCCGTCATCGCTTCGGGCGGCGCGGGCACCCTACCCCATTTTTCGAAGTTATTCCAAAAAACAAAAGCGAGTGCCGCGCTCGGGGCCTCGGTGTTTCATTTCGGGGAGATCCCCATTCCAACGCTAAAACAATATTTAAACGAACAAAACATACCTGTACGATGATTGTAGATTTTGAAAAGACCGGGGGATTGGTCCCCGCTATAGTGCAACATGCCACTACCCTGCAAGTGCTGATGCTGGGCTACATGAACCAAGAAGCCCTCGAGAAAACCAAAGCCGAAGGGAAAGTCACCTTCTTCAGCCGCTCTAAAAATCGCCTATGGACCAAAGGGGAAGAATCGAAAAACTACCTGTTGGTAGACGAGATCCAGGTGGACTGCGACAACGACACGCTCCTTATCAAAGCTTTCCCGCAAGGACCCACCTGTCACACCGGCAGCACCTCCTGCTTTAAAGAAGAAACACCCAAAGGGTTCCTGTATGAACTGGAAAAGGTGATCGAGGGACGTATCGCGGAAGGTTCCGAGAACTCCTACACCTCCAAATTATTCAACCGGGGAGTGAACAAAGTAGCCCAGAAAGTGGGAGAAGAAGCAGTGGAGCTGGTGATTGAATCGAAGGACGACAACATCGACCTGTTCTCGAACGAAGCGGCCGACCTACTCTATCACTTCCTCATCCTGCTAAAGACCAAAGATTTAAAGTTGCAAGACATCGAGCAGATGCTAGTCGACCGGCACAAGTAATTGATGCTTTAATTGTTCTCGACGAAGACTACGTTTAAATTAGCGATAGTCTGTAAAACGCCAGGTATTGAGGTTGTTCTCTTCTTTTTGAAAGAGAATTGTATGATATGATGGGAAGCGATGAAATGAA
>JAAYTC010000210.1 GCA_012518155.1 Bacteroidales bacterium
AAGAAGATCCCCGCTATCAGCAGAAAAAGCCGTGTATGTTCGAGCTTTGCTTTGTCCATCTTCCGGTTTAGTGATCGTTTAAAGTTACCAGTTCGGGTTTTGACCCATTTCCGGGGTGTCGATCAACTGTTGATTCGGAACCGGGAACAGCTCATGTTTTCCGACAACGAAGGTTTTACCGTCCGCGGCCATGGCTTGTTCTGCCTGTCCCGTCCGCACGATATCAAACCAGCGATCGTGCTCGAACGCCAATTCCAATCTTCGTTCTTTCCAAATAGCTTCCCGAAGCTGATTTTGATCCGTGGTAGTCACGGGAGGCAAGTCTACTCGGTCGCGTACGCTGTTCAAGGCCGTCAATGCTTGAGAAGTAAGTCCCAGTTCATTCGCGGCTTCCGCCTGTATGAGGTAGATCTCGCCCAATCGCAGGTAGCGGATGTTTTTATCCGTATCGGCAGCTCCCTGGTTCGCGCTGGAGTAGGCTTTGTAATTATACATCGGGTTTTCCGTGTTGCCTACCACGTATCCGTCGTGCAAAACAGAGTTGCGGAAAATGATGGTCGCGTCGCGGCGAATCACGTCGCCTTCGTCATTAAACGCATCCAGCAGGTTTTCTGTCGGGGTGTTGAAGCCCCATCCCCAGCCTGTGGTACCGCGTGCCCCTTGAGTTTGAGAGTACTGCTGTACCCCGTGGGCGATCGATTCTCCCCGGGCCTGTATCTCGAAAAGAGATTCGGATGAATTTTCCCCTTCCACTCTCCAGATCATCGAATAATCGTCCAGTAAGCTGTAGTTGTATTCTGAAGAGTTGATTACAGCGGTGGCCGCATCATAGGCCTCCTGCCACTTCTCTTGATACAGGTAGACTTTCGATAGCAATCCGTGGGCTGCCCCGCGCGTAGCCCGTCCCAGGTTGGCACTGTTGTATGATACGGGCAACACCTGCATGGCCTCGGTGAGATCTTGCTCGATAAAGGCATACACCTCCTCCTTCGGTGCCCGGTTTGTATTGTCGATATGCTGAAGCGTTACATCTCCCCAGCCTCTTACCAACCAGAAATAGGATACCGCGCGCAGGAACTTGCTCTCGCCAATCAGCCGATTCTTGTAAGCCTCGTCGGTAAGTCCGTACGACTCCGTATAATCGATCGCTTGTGTAGCCCGGCCGATGGTTTTATACCAACGCGACCACATGGCACTCAGCGATCCGGCGGTGCTGGTAAACGTCAGTTCATCGAACAGGTTTTTATCCGCCCCGGTATCGGCGGGAGAGCTCCCCTTGTCGGCGTTATCCGAGATAATCTCGGTCACCGCGAGAAAAGAAAAAGCGTAATCCCAATCCGTGAACATCCCATACACGCCCGTGACAAACTGCTCGGGGGTATAATTCTCTTCACTGTCTTCGGCTTCGATCCTTTCTTGTGAATCGACATCCAGAAAATCGCTACAGGATGAAAGGAAAAGGATGCCGGCTGCTATAAATGTTATATATAAATATTTCATGATCTTATTGTTTTAGAATTGCAGGTTGATACCAAACAGAAAATTACGGGTCGTTGGATACGCCGATAATTCGATACCGGGTGTAAGGCTCGGATTCCCGTCGGAGCTGATCTCGGGGGTAAATCCCGAATAGCCGGTAAACATCAACGGGTTTTGGGCCGTGGTGTATATCCTCAGGCTGGTGCCTTGTGCCACTACATCTTGAAAGGTGTACCCCAACGTGATGTTGTTGATCCGGAAGAACGCCCCGTTTTCAAGATAGTAAGAGGAGGAAACCGGCTCCCTGTTCGGCCCGGGATGGGTGTTGGTTGAACCTGATCCGGTCCATCGGTTCTGATAAGTGGTGTACGCGATGTTCTCACCGCCGTCGATACGCCCATACTTTAACCCGTTATAGACTTTATTGCCGGCCACGCCATACCCGTCAACACTGAAATCGAAGTTCCGGTATTCGAGTCCCACGTGCACCGCGTAATTGCTCGTGGGGAGGTACGAACCGAAGTAAATTTTATCCCGATCGTCAATCGCCCCGTCCCCGTTCTGATCTTTATACCTCAATTGCCCGGGCCGGGGTGTTCCCCG
>JAAYTC010000211.1 GCA_012518155.1 Bacteroidales bacterium
CGCGATGGCCTGTTCGTTCATGCGGTCGCCATTTCCTCCACTGGGAGCAGTTACTTGTCCCCATTGCAACATATAGCGGAAGTCATAAAACCATTGACGGTAATCCATCGGTTTCATCTCGGTCAATGCGGTTGTGAAAAGGTAGCGAATATCCGGCTCGGTGATATCACCCGGGTTTGTATTAATATCCGCCAGTTCATCCTTGCAACTAGAGAACAAGATTGCAAGTACCGCGATACCTATAATAAATATTTTATTTTTTTTCATAATCTCCTTGTCAATCTATTTAGAAAGTAAAATTGAGTGATAACATGTAATTAGCCGTGTAGGGTAGGAAAGACCGGGTACGGAATTCTCCGGCACGGTTTCCACGCACGCTTTCGGGGTGCAGATTATTAGGCAGTGAGTTATAAAGATAGCCTAAGTTCCTGGCACTAAATGATACGTACAGGCTGTTGGCCCCGATTCGTGAGATGAGATCCCGATCGAAGGTGTAACCCAGCGATATCTCTCGTAAAGCGATATAGTTGAGTTCGTGGAACCAATCGTCGTTCAACGTACCTTGTCCCCAAGAGTTAGAGAAATAGTGCCAGTTCCCCGCGTGGGTTGGCTCAAGAATGCCTTGCTCCACCAGGTCGGCGTAGCGTTTACCCGACACATCGTGCGATTCGCCATCCACACCAAGTACCACTATCCCATCGGCGAATACCCCGTCGGGTATCATCCCATCGTGATAGGTGATTCCTTGCGTGTCGGCATACTGGCTGGTCCACGTGATACCGCCATTTTGGCTGTCTCGGTAACGCAGCGATGTAGCCGTCGCACCATACGCGGTTCCGTAACGGTTCGCGTAAGAAGCAATCATCCCACCGAACCGAGCGTCGAGCCCAACACGCAGGTTGAAGTTTTTATAGCGTAGTCCACTCATTAAGGATGATAGGAAGTCGGGATTCATATCGCCCACCTCTTCTACTTCTCCACTTCTCACAGGATACGCTCCGCGTCCATGGCTGGACCATGTTAGGAGCATATCTCCATTTTCGTTGCGCTTGGGAGCGATATCGCTCATGAGCACTCCGTAGGGGCCACCCACGATAGCCACCGATCCAACGCGGTAGTCGTAGTTGTTTGGTTGCCCTTCCAACGCGATATAATTGGTAACGTTGGGATGTAGTTCCACGATTTTGTTACGGTTACGCGTGTACGTTAAGTCCACCGTCCACTCCCAATCTTTCGTTTGAATTGGGACCGTTTTGAGTGCCAATTCAACCCCTTGGTTTTGGATATTACCGGCATTGATCAATTGGCTGCTTACCCCCGAGATCCACGGAGTAGCAATTTCGATAATTTGATCCCTTGTATTCTCTTTATAATAGGTAGCGTCAAGCCCGATCCGGTTATTAATGAATCGGATGTCGGCACCTATCTCCCAGGCATTTTTCCGTTCCGGGCGGATGCTCGGGTCGAAAAGTTTATTCGGTATCCCGTTGGTGTATATAAACCCGTCAGAGAGTTCAATGCGACCTACTGAATAGGCTTGATTAATATAGTAGGGTGCGGTGTCGTTCCCTACTTGTGCCCATGAAGACCTTAGCTTACCAAACGTGAACCAGTCAGGCAGATCGAATGTTTCAGAGAAGAGCCACGATCCAGAGACCGAGGGGTAGAAATAGGAGTAATTCCCCGTAGCGTTCGAATAAACGAGTGCTGAAGACCAGTCGTTACGTCCCGTAATGTCAAGGAAAAGTTGATTCTTCCAAGCGGTATTGAGCGCGAATACTGTAGAGTAGATACGTTTGGTATCGTTTACATACCCTTCGTAACCGGCCGTTTCTTTACTGTTTCCGATAAAGAATTGTCCCGGGACCGTCAGTCCCCCGTTAGTCCATAGTGAAGTGTAGGTGTTCTTTCTGTCATAGAATTCTCCCCGCAGGAATCCGCCTAATTCAAAGTCACCGAACGTTTTATTCATGAACAGGGTGCTCATCAGCGTCATCTGTTCCTGCGCACGTTGAGAGATGCTATAGCTACCTCCTTCATTGGCATATCCTGATCCGAGATTTTTTGTTTCCCCTTTTACCGTGTAATAGTTCATGTTTCCTTCCACTTTAAAGTTCGCCCATTCCGAAAGACGGAAATCCATCTCAATCGTGGGGCGGAAAACATCTTCTAAGCGGTAATTATTATTATGGTTGATATTGAACCATAAGCCTCTCCCGGGGACATTTCCGTACAGGTCACCATAATCGGTGCTGGCAAGTCCTCCATGTTCCCCCAAGTACATATTTTTGTAATAATTGGGGTCATAGTCATTCGCCAAGCTTGCTTGAACAAAATATTCACCGAAGTTTATATCCGAATTTTGCGGTTTTGAACGTGTCCAGTTCAAAGATGCTCCAATATTGAACCAATCGTTCACTTGATGGAACCCTTTCACGAAGAAAGAGAACCGGTCGAAGGTGTTCCGTGGAGTAATACCGTTGGCCTTTCTGTAGGACATGGAGGTGAAATAATTGGTCTCCGCATTTCCACCCTGTATGCTTAGGTTCGTGTTTGAGTTAAACCCGGTATCGTACATATCTTTCAGGTTGTTCTTGTGAGCAGTCCATGGACCCATAGTTCGGTCGTACAGCTCTACCTCGCGGCCGTCAATGCGAGGCCCCCATAACATGCTGCCAGCGGTTGGAATCAATGAATAGACACCATCGCTGTTTTTACGCAAGTCGGCCGGGTTAAACCGATTGCCGTCAGGATCCGCGCTGTTCTGCCCGGGCCACATACCTGGGCCGTATTGGTATTGCAAGTCGGGTGTAGAGAAGACATGATCTACCCCGAACGTTTGCGAGAATGAGATGCCTAAACCTTGTACTGCACTTCCTCCCTTTGTGGTGATTACTACCGCTCCATTCAGCCCGCGAGATCCGTACAATGCCGTAGCGGCAGCTCCTTTAAGGACCGAAACCGACGCGAAATCATCGGGGTTCAAGTTCTTTAGCATGTTCCCCCAGTCGTTTGAGTTCGCGGTCCAGTTGAGGTCGTCACTACCTGAAACATCGTTGTCCAGGATTACCCCGTCAACAACATAAATAGGTTGGTTGTTTCTTTGTAACGTTGAAGCCCCGCGGATTTGAATTTTGGTTCCACCAAACAGTCCACCGTCGGTTCCTTTAATGTCTACCCCGGCTACTTTTCCCTGAAGAGCCGCTACCGGGTTGATGGTGTTAGCACCCTTGATCTCTTCCCCACTTACTTCCGTAACCGCGTATCCCAACGCTTTTTCCGATCGCCTCATTCCAAGCGCGGTGACTACCAATTCATCCAGTAATTCTGTATCGGATGCCATCACCACATCGATGGTGGTTCGCCCGTTCACGGGAATTACTTGCGAGCTCATCCCCACGTAGCTAATTTGCAGCGAGCCATCCGAAGGAACGTCGCTAAGCGTGTACCTTCCATCAATATCCGTAACGGTACCATGCGAAGGGTTGCCCTCGACGATTACCGTAGCGCCAATAACTTCAAAGCCGGTATCGTCCGTGATTGTACCACTTACGGTAACCGTTTGCGCTGAGATAGAAAAGGCAAGAAAACTCAAGAGGAGAGTTACCACCCCCCTAAAACTAATTTGTTTTTTCTCCATTCTCGTTTAATGATTTTGTTGATTGTTCTTAAAAATAACCTGAAACACGTTTGTGATTTATAAACTGTGATTCTTTTGACTCCTTAATTTATTAAGCAAAGCATGTGCGCGTTGCATTTAGGCGCAAATATAATTCTAATTCACGATTAAAGGAAAATGTTTAACAAAAAAGGGGTGGATATAAATTTATTTATGAGTTTTCCGCGATAATATTATGTTTTTTTATTATTCAGGGGATGGTTTATCATTGGGCTATAGAAAGGAGGTTATACAAGAGGGGAAGGAGTGGATTTTCGTGGAATAAAACCGCCCATTTCCCGGTTCCGGAGAACCGGGAAATGGGCGGTGTAAAGGGTAAAATGAGTGGATTATAGTCCTTTTTCAGAGAGGTAGCGCTCCGCATCCATCGCGGCCCGACAGCCGGTACCGGCAGCAGTCACTGCCTGGCGATAGATGGGGTCGGCCACGTCTCCGCACGCGAACACGCCTTCGACGTTAGTTTTGGTGGTGGGATGGGCTGTTTTAATGTATCCCACGTTATCTAGTTCGATAAAATCCTTGAATATCTCGGTGTTGGGCTTGTGTCCGATGGCAAGGAAGAAACCGTCGATAGCGATATCTAGCTTCTCCTCATCCGGTTCTCCCATACGTTTGATCAGGTGCGCCCCTTCCACGCCATTTTCGCCAAAAAGGCCCACGGCATTATGCTCAAAAAGGATCTCTATCTTGGGGTTGTTCATTACCCGTTCTTGCATGATCTGCGAAGCCCGTAAGTAAGGCTTTCTTACGATCATATATACCTTGTCGGCCAACCCCGAGAGGTAGGTTGCTTCTTCGCAGGCGGTATCGCCCCCGCCCACCACGGCCACTTTTTTCTTACGATAGAAAAAACCGTCGCAGGTGGCACAGGCCGAAACACCCTGTCCGGCGTATTTGGTTTCATCTTCCAGGCCAAGATATTTTGCCGTGGCTCCGGTAGATATAATCACGGTATCGGCTTCAATCACTTTCTCGTTATCGATCGTCACCTTTAACGGACGCGTGGAGAAATCCACCGCGGTGGCCCTTCCTGAAAGTATTTTAGCACCGTATCGTTCCGCTTGCTTCCTGAAATCCTCCATCATCTCCGGACCGGTAACCCCTTCGGGGTACCCGGGATAATTCTCCACGTCGGTTGTTGTGGTTAATTGCCCGCCCGGTTCCATACCTTGGTAAAGTACCGGCTCCAAGTTAGCCCGTGACGCGTAAATAGCAGCCGTGTAGCCGGCAGGCCCGGATCCCAAGATCAGGCAACGAACTTTGTCTTGCATATTTTATATTGTATGATTTGAAGAACTCTCTTCTCTTCTGATTTTTACTCGACTAAAATGTTACTGGGAAAGAAAGTCTTCTTGTTACTAATGAATACAAAGATACGATTATTCCATGAAATTTGAAATCGATATTGCCTTTATCTATTCACGGTAAATGGATCGAATATAAGGTGTTTACCTGCATCAATTGTTAGCGCAAATCTACGATCTCCACGCCCGGGTAATCAGACGCTTTAAAAGTGAATTCACTATCGGTGTAATGGTAGTTCGCGTTGTATTTGGTGATATCAATCTGGCTTTTAAGTCCATTATTAAAGGTGAGAGTGGCTTGCACTAACGTGTGGGTGATTTTATCGATGGCTACCGAAACAGCCTTAAAGTCTCGGTTTTTTTCCAGTGGTATCATTTCAATCAAGAAGCTGTTTTTACCGTTAATGGTGGCAGGAACCGGTTTTTTCAGTGAATAGCCCGTTTTGTACATACCCAAAAGGGCCATAGGGCTGATTGAAGCAAGCTCTTGTTCGTTGGGCTGGCTGATATTCACCTCGTTCGCCTCTTTCATTAAAACCCATTGAGTAGTGCCGTCGAACCAAATATCCATGGTGCCCATTTCGAGTTTGAACTGATCTCCCTTGATAAAGGCTTCACCGATTTGCGTGTCGCTCGGATTTCCATTTTGGTCCAGCGACGAGGTGGTAAATGAAAGCTGAATGCCCTCGGATGCTTGATAGGCCCTGTAAGTTTTATCGAGGATGGCCCTTGCGTCTTCCCTGTTTTGTGCCGTTAATTGCGGCAGGATGAGGAGGTATACCAGTATAAAAAGGTGTTTCGTGTGCATAATTCGAAGTTTTACTCGTGATAATCTAGTCGAAAGGCTTTCCATGTTTAACGCTGAAGGCCTTTTTGATCGTGCTAGTAACACGTGGATTGATAACCTGTAGACGACCCAACGATCCCAAGGTTTAACGTGAGGGGCGGGGAGGGTGCTTCGCGGCTTTGCGTTGACCCGTGCACGGATAAAGGCAAGTGGATCAATCGAGCGAGTCGATAAGTTTTTCTAGCGAATATTCATCCGCGATAA
>JAAYTC010000212.1 GCA_012518155.1 Bacteroidales bacterium
CTGCAAGAGTAACGGATATGCACACCTGCCCATTGGTCACGGGTGTAGTGCCACACGTGGGCGGCCCGATCCTGCCACCGGGCGCACCCACCGTATTTATTGGCGGGATGCCGGCAGCGAGAGTGGGGGACTTGGCCACCTGTACCGGCCCCCCCGATACCATCATCCTGGGGTCGGCCTCGGTATTAATCGGGGGCATGCCCGCCGCACGCGTAGGGGACCCTACCGCGCATGGCGGAGTGATCGCTACCGGTAATTACACCGTGTTTATTGGAGGATAAAGATTATGAATTTAGCGTACAACATTTATATACCTCATTTTTAGCTATAATTGTAATAATTGATGCATACGAAACTTGAGTTAGAATTTTGAACGCAATGGAGAACAAGAAGATGGAGAATCGCTCTTTTTTAGGGAGGGGATGGAGCTTGCCCCCCGAATTTACCAAGGAGACCGGCACGGTAAAAATGCTGGAGGACGAGGACGATATCGTCAGCAGCCTACATATATTGCTCTCGACGAGGCTGGGCGAGCGGGTAATGGTTCCCGATTACGGGTGCAACCTGGACGACCTGCTGTTCAATTCACTCAGCATCACGGTAAAAACATATGTCGCGGACCTCATAAGAACGGCCATCCTTTACCACGAGCCGCGTATCGACACGAAAAAGATCGCTATCGAGCCGGCGGACGACACGAACGGGGTGCTGCTGATCCACATCGAATTCGTGGTACGTGCAACCAACTCGCGCATGAATATGGTCTACCCCTTTTATAAGACGGAAGGGAATCGCATGTAAAAGTGCGGATTGAACTAAAATTTGAGTACACACAAAACTTGATATGCAATCAAACTGAAGGATAGTAGGTATGGATTATCGTGGGAAAAACAACGTGTTAGATCGTGAGGGGAGCGACCAAAGCCAACGGTTCATCCGGGCATTGGACCCCACTTCTGTTGAACTGAACCAGTTCAGCCTGAAGGAGTGGATGCGGTTTGCCTTCCAATTTGCAACACGGGTGAACTATTTCGGGGAGTTTAGCGAGGAGGAGCCGAACGGGAACTGGCAATCCTTTTTCAAAAGTGATAAAGAGCTGGATGGTTTCCTTTCCCGCGTAGGCAACGAGAACACCATCCCCCCTCACTTGGCCTTGTTCATCTGTTTCGTTTGGCTGTTGGAATACAGCAAGAAGCGGTTCAACCGGCTCACCCGGCGGCACCTCGACTTTTACTACCGTGAGATCCTTCACATCCAGAAACAACCCGCCACGCCCGATAAGGTGCACCTGATATTTGAATTGGCAAAAAAAGCGGCCGAGGCGAAGGTCGATGAGGGTACGGGAGTGGATGGCGGAAAAGACGCGAATGGTCAGAAGAGGGTATACGAGGTTACCGAAGAACTCATTGTCAACCAAGCGGCTATCACTCAGCTAAAGAACGTCTATAACGACCACGCGAGCGGCAAGATAAAAGCCGCGTTGATGGCAAACTCATACGACGGCCGGGGGAAAGATTTCCCGGAGGGCGAGGCGGGATGGTGGCCTTTCGGCTCACCGGAAGGGGAGGATGCCAAGCTGGGGTTTGCCGTGGCTTCCCCCGTGCTAAAACTACGCGAAGGGGATCGCACCATCCAGCTGGATATCAAACTGGCCACCCCTTTAGTAGGAGTAACCTCCCAACTATTGATCGATAACCTCGAGGTATGGTGTAGCGGCGAAAAAGGGTGGCTGGGCCCCTACACTCCCCTCGACACGTCATCAACAGGGGTATCGGAATCCTCCGCCCGGCTCAAGATCGCATTCACTATCCCTCGTGACGAAGCAGCCGTGGTGCCGTATAACGCGACAATCCATGGCGAGTATTTCACTACGGATCAACCGGTTTGCCGGGTACTGATCCGCACCGGTAATATCGCGGGGCACACGCTCTACCGTCAACTGATCGACAAAGAGATCAACAATTTATCGATCCATATCGATGCACGAGGGATCAAGAGCCTGGAACTGGAAAATGATATCGGCCAACTCAACGCTTCCAAACCCTTTTACCCGTTCGGTACGCAACCGGTAAAACAGTCCAACTTCTATATCGGGTACCCGGAGCTGTTTGAAAAAGATTGGCAGAAAATAGGTGCGCGGATCGAATGGAAAAACACCCCGGAGAAAACCGGGACCATGGATGCATTCATGGATCTCTACTACGCTTACCGTACCACGCACCGCTTTCAATCCAGCACCACTAAGTACCTAACCGCATTATACATACAGTTATTCGACAAAATAACGGGGGAATCCATTAGCTGGGGTTCACTGGATACCGAACCGGCCAACCTGCTCGTGAGGGGGGACGATCACTTTAAGGCCGATATCGAAGTGAAGCATAAAGAGGAATGGGAGATCACCGCGGAGGGCCGCGACCGGGTGCTTTTCATGCCGGAAGAGGACGGCTTTATATCAGAGTTCGAGGTGGAAAACACCCGTTACGAAAGAGGCAAAAACGGGCCGCTCCGGGTGTCACTCAACCAATCGTTCTACCATGAGCTGTACCCGAGAATTTACGCCCTCGCGTTCGCGAGCGATAAGAAAGACGCGTTGATACCGAACGCGCCCTACACCCCGATGATCGAATCGATCAGCCTCGATTACACCGCCTCGGCCTCGATGAACCTGAAGAGTTCAAGTACCGATTATCACGAAAACCGCGTGGCGCTTTTTCACGAACATCCCTTCGGGCAGGCAGAAGAACATGCCTACTTGAAGCGCTCCCTTGGCTTCCTCAACGAGGAGGAAAGAAGATGCTATCTCGTGCCGACCTACTGCAAGGGGGGAGAACTCTATATCGGGCTGGCCGGTGCTGAACCCAGTCGTACAGTTTCACTCCTGATTCAATTGCAAGAGGGCAGCGAAAACCCCGAAGCCGAAGCCTTCACCGGTAAACAGAAAGTAGCATGGTCGGTACTCTGCCGCAACCACTGGATGCTGCTGGACAGCCACTACATGATCGCGAACGAGACCCCCGATTTCCTGAAATCGGGGATTGTGAAATTCACTCTTCCCAAGGAGGCGGACAGCAACAACACCCGCCTCGCCCCCGGGTTGATATGGATAAAAGCCAGTATCTACAAAAGCCACGACGCGGTCAGCAAAGCGATCGCCATCCATGCCCAGGCTGCCGTAGCACGGCTGGTAGATCATGGGGAGGAGTGGGCACACCTGCAGAACGGGCTCGAAGCAAACAGCATCACCAAGCTGCTCGAGCGCGTGTCTCCATTAAAAGGACCCTCGCAACCCTACCCCTCCTTCGGCGGTAAACCCCGGGAGTCCGACTCGGAGCAGTACCGTCGAGTCAGCGAGCGGTTACGCCATAAAAACCGGGCCATCACCCTCTGGGATTACGAACACCTGGTACTTCAGCAATTCCCGGAAATATTCAAGGTGAAATGCATCAACCACTCCTCCTACCGAATAAAACAAAAGGCAGACGGCGCCTACGAATCCACTACCCGATCTCTTGCTCCGGGACACGTGTTGGTGGTCGTAATACCCGATATAGTGAACCACCGCCTGTTCGACCTGTATCAACCGAGGGTGAGCAAGGCCAAGATCGCTGAAATCGAGGCGTTCCTGAATGAACGAAGCGGCATGCACGTGAAAACAGTGGTGATAAACCCTGAATATGAAGAGGTGACGGTGGATCTGCAGGTGAGGTTCCACAAGGGATTCGATGAACACTTTTACCTGAGAAGACTCAACGAAGACATTACACGGGTACTCTCGCCTCACGCGTTTCGGGAAACCGCGCGGATCGAATTTGGAGCCACACTGCACCGGAGTACGCTGATCCATTGGATCGAAAAGCTTCCCTACGTGGATTGGGTGAAAGAGGTGAAATTAGTGAAGGGAGGCAACGCGCTTACAAGAGTGAGCCCCAGCACCCCCGTGGCAATCCTTGTCTCCGCGAGAGAGCACCGGCTCACGCTTGCTTCAGGAGATTGCGAAGAATCGATTGAAAACGTAGAAGTATGCCAGAAATAATCAAACATATCACCATCCCCAAGAGGGTGGAAAGCGGGGACGACCTCGACTTCTCGTTCCTCCGGACAAAAGGGCTGGAGTATATCGAGCAGTTGGCAGGTGCCTTGTGGAGCGACTACAACAGCCACGATCCGGGGATCACCATCCTGGAGATGCTGGTCTACGCGATTACCGACTTGGGTGCCCGGGTGGAGATGCCGATGGAGGACCTTCTCACACCGGGGGAGGATGGTGCCCAAGAGATAAGGGAGCAGTTTTTTACCGCGCTTCAAATATTGCCATCGCACCCCGTTACCGAAGCAGATTACCGCAAGCTCTTTATCGATATCGAGGGGGTGAAGAACTGCTGGCTGTTGCCCTACAATAAAACGGTGTATGTAGATCACAAGAACAACCGGCTCTCCTATGGTAGCACCCATTTCAACGAGATCGATGCATCGTTGAAGTCGGAGTTTCAGCTGCAAGGGTTGTACTCGGTCATC
>JAAYTC010000213.1 GCA_012518155.1 Bacteroidales bacterium
GATGGAAAGCATCCCGGTTTTATGCCAGGTCATACATTCCCCCGGGCAGTGCTTGAACCAGTTCTTTCATCTCCAGCTCCAGCAACGTCATAAATAGCTCGGAGACCGGGGTGTCAAGCTTGATGGATAAAGCATTTACCTGCATTGCTCCCGTGTCCGATAAAGCGTTAATCACTCTTTGCTCCTCTTCCGGAAGTTCAGGGAATAGCTCCTGTTGCAGCGGCTTTTCTACTCTCTTCTCATTCGAGTTTGCCCAACCCATTTGGGCAATAAACTTTTCCGTGCTTTGCAAGAGCACCGCTTTATTATCGGTGATGAGTCGGTTGCATCCTTCCGACATTTTATCGCCCAATCGTCCCGGCAGCGCGAAGACTTCCCGGAAGTAGGAGTTCGCGATATCGGCGGTGATGAGGGAACCTCCTTTTTGGGGTGATTCCAGCACGATCACGGCGTCTGACATGCCCGCCACGATTCGGTTGCGCTTCACGAAGTTGTGCTTGTCGGGGTTGGTCTCGCTTGGGAACTCGGTAAGCAAGGCACCGTTGTCCAGCATGTCAATGGCCGTCTGTCGATGGCTGCGAGGGTATATCCGGTCTAACCCATGAGCTAATACCGCCACGGTGGAGAGGTCGTTTTGTAGCGCGGCCCTGTGTGCGGCGATATCGATGCCATAGGCGAGGCCGCTGACGATTTGAATATCGGGAAACGAAGCGGCGAGTTCTTTCACGAAGGCGTTACAAAAATCACGGCCGTAACGGGTGGATGAACGAGTTCCCACGATACTGATGGTCTTCGATCGGTTCAAATCGGTGTTCCCCTTGCTATAAAGTACGACCGGTGCATCGATGCACTCGGCAAGGCGACGCGGGTAATCCTCGTTGGTGAAGAAATGTACTTGAAGCCGGTTCTTTTCAACAAAATTCCACTCTTTTTCTGCCCTTCGAAGCACTTCGGGGTGTCGTATTTCATGAATAAGCCGCCTTGAAATACGAGGGATGCTTTCTAATGCACGAATATCGCCTTTGAATACTGCCTCTTCACTTCCCATCGCTTGTAACAGGGCACGAGCGTGCGCTACACCTACGCCTTTAATACAGGTGAGTGCCATTTGGTATAGCGACTTGTTGGACATTTGTAAAATCAAGAACCAAGAATCAAGAATCAAGAATCAAGAATCAATCAGATGTACTCTTTAAACGCCTCGTCGAACACTTCCGGCGGGGACAGTTTACCGTTGATCAAGTTTACTACTTCAATTTTTGCTTTCGCGCAGAGGGCATTATCTTCCAGTCGGATGATCTTTTGATGAAAAATGTATTTCACGTTTTGCCGTTCGATCCGGGTAACGGTGCAGACGAACTCGTCCATGCCTATAAGGGGGATCTTGTACCGTATATCTACCCTTGCTACCACGGCATCGATGCCCTTTAAGTGGAGTTGGTAGAAGTTAAGCCCAACCTTCTCTAAAAACTCGTGACGAGTTACTTCAAAATAGTGCTGATAGTTGGCGTTGTTCACGTGTCCTTGAACATCGCACTCGTAATCGCGCACTTTCATTCTATACTCAAAAATTGGCTCCATATTGTTCACCATTCAGTCAATCAATCGTGCTTTCAAACTTGCGATCTTTTGGGTCTCTACGATTGTCCCAAAAAGAGAGCACGATAATCTTGTTCTCTGCCACAGTATAAAAGATTGAATAATCACTCAATACCGTGAGTTGCCTCACGTTCTCGAAATCTTCGACCTCTTTGCCTAATAAGGCATGCTGTGATACACGTTTTATTGCATTCCTACTTTCCTTTTCAATCTTTTTAGAAAAAACACTGCTCCCATTACGTTTGATCCAGTAACGGAGAATAGTGGATTTTTCTTGCATGGCATGTTTAGTCCATTTGACGGATAACATTTTGAAAGTGTTTATTTACTTCTTCTTCTGATATAAGTTCCCCGTTTACAGCATCTTCCAATCCTTTTTGAATGGATTCTTTCGCCGCATCAGAAACACTGATTTTCGGGTCTTCATCACTCAAAAATGGTACGTTCATCTCCTTAAGCAGTGCTTTAATAACTTTGCCCTGCCGTTTGTTATTAGGGATAATTGTTATTGTTTCCATCAGCATACTGTTTTTAACTCGTGATATTTCCATTCTTCAACCACTCCCTGGCATTCACGAACATTTCCATCCAAGGGGTTACCTCGTGTTTGCGATACGCGAAGGGGTAATAGGCATTTTGCCACGGGAAAATAGAGCGTTCCGGGTGGGGCATCATGGCCAAGTGGCGACCGTCGCGTGAGCAGAGTGCCGCGGCCCCGAAATCCGATCCGTTCGGGTTGCCGGGATACTCGTCGTAGAGGTATTTGGCCGCGATGGTGTAGTTTTCTTCCTTTTCCGGTAACACGAAGCGGCCTTCACCATGAGCTACCCACACGCCTAACTTGGTTCCTTCGAGTGATTTGAGCATCACCGAATTGTTCTTCGGGATTTCCAGGCTCACGTAGGTAGACTCGAACTTGCCGGAACTGTTGAGATGCATCTTGGGATGGTTCTCACCCAGTTCGGGATAGACCAGCCCCAACTCCATCAATAGTTGGCAGCCGTTGCAAACGCCCAAGGTCAACGTATCTTCGCGAGCAAAGAAGTCGCGAAGTGCTTCCTTCGCTTTCTCGTTGTATTTAAACCCGCC
>JAAYTC010000214.1 GCA_012518155.1 Bacteroidales bacterium
GCTGACCTCCACGCTCCTGAACGGCTTTATCGTTCCTATTATGTACTTGATTACAAGTCGGGGCGAAGCCCAAATCGAAAAAGTTAGCGACGATGCAACTAAATCTACAGACTAACAATGTTTCGTGACCCCACGAAACATTTACAGGTCTTATTTTTAGTTGCATACAGAAAAGACAAGACAGAAAAAACAACCGTATGAAACAATTAATCATTAGTGTATTCACCCTGCTCGTGAGCCTGTCGCTTCACGCCCAGCAGGATATCAACGCGGTGCTGGCCTCGATAGAAGAGAACAACACCACCCTACAGGCTTCGAGGGAAACGATGGAAGCCCAGAAACTCGCGAACCGGACGGGAATCTATCTTTCCAACCCGGAGGTGGAGTTCGGTTACCTGTGGGGCGACCCCGCGACAATCGGGAAGCGGACCGATTTCAGCGTCACCCAGTCGTTCGATCTCGCCACCCTTACCGGACGAAAGAGCAGCGTGGCGAACGAACAGAACGTGCTCGCCGAGTGGGAATACAAGATGGAACGGATGAATATCTTGCTCGAAGCAAAGCGGTATTGCATCGATCTAATTTATTACAACGCCCTGCTACAAGAGCTCGATCTTCGCCTAAAACACGCGGAGACCATCGCGGCCGGTTATGAAGAGCGATTGAAAAGGGGCGATGTGAGCCTATTGGAATACAATAAAGCACGACTTAATCTATCCTCGGCTCAAGGGGAGATTTCCCGGGTTGAGGTTGAACGCTCGTCCCTGCTGGAACAACTGAAACGGCTCAACGGGGGAGAAGCGATCTCGGTGGAGAGCGTTGAATTCGAGCCGCTTCTTCTTCCGCCTCGTTTCGACGACTGGTACCTCTCCGCCGAAGAGCAGAGCCCCGCCCTCGCGTACATCCGTCAGCAGGTGGCGATCGAAAAACAGCAAGTAGCCCTTAGCAAGGCGATGAACCTCCCCACCCTCACCGCCGGGTACTTGAGCGAGAAAGTGGTGGGTGAAACCTACCAAGGGTTCACGGTCGGCGTCTCCATCCCCCTTTGGGAAAACAAAAACCAGGTCAAACAGGCCCGTGCGGCAGTAAAAGCAGCCGAATCAAGGGTAGAAGATGGCAAGCAACAATTTTACAGCGGCTTGCAGCTATTGTATAATCGGACAGCCGGGTTGAAAACCACCGCGGAGAACTACCGCCAGTCCTTGGAGATGGCAAACAGCAGCGAGTTGTTAAAGAAAGCACTGGACGCGGGAGAGATGTCGCTGTTGGAATACGTGCTGGAGATGGGACTATACTACGACACGGTGAACCGGGCCTTGGAAGCGGAACGGGACTACCAACTCGCTTACGCGGAGTTATCGGCAGTGGAATTGTAATAGTTGATGCATGCGAAACTTGAGCAACTGATTTTACAGTCTCAATATATGAACAGTATAAATTTAATCCGGTTGAACAAGGAGTGCCGGGGTTTGTTTAACTTTGCAACGCGGTAAGCCGGGAGGAGGAAATCGGCAACGAAAAAAGTCGAATTTCGGGTCCGTCACACGCGAGAAAAAGGGGCAATGAGTGGGATGAGCAATAAAACAGTAAGAGGTATGCTTTGGACAATCGCATCCATCGCGGTATTAGCCGTGATAGGTGTAATTATATTTTTGAATCGGCCGATATTCGGCAAATTGGCCGGGGATGATCGCCTGGAGAGAATGGAGGATTCCCCGAATTACCGGGACAGGAAGTTCCGAAACAGGGTACCCCGAGCACCCATCGGGGAGGATAAATCCCTGTTTCAAACCTTTCGGGAACTGATGTTAGAGAAAACGGTCGACCGTAAACCGACCGAAGAAATACCGACGGTAGACACCGATCTGGGCGCGCTCCCCATCGAAGAGAACCTGCTGGTCTGGCTGGGCCACTCTGCGGTCTATATGCATATCGACGGGAAGCGGATCTTGGTGGACCCCGCGCTGGCATCGGCTTCGCCCGTCTCCATCTTCAACAAACCGTTCAAGGGAAGCGACCGGTACCAACCCGAAGATATCCCTGCAATCGATTACCTTTTAATCACGCACGACCATTGGGATCACCTGGATTACTACACCATCACCGAGCTGAAAGGACGTATCGGCCGAGTGATTTGCCCCTTGGGAGTGGGTGCCCATTTCGAACACTGGGGAGTAAACCCGAAGAAAGTGACCGAACTGGATTGGGGAGATAGCGTCCGGTTGGACGAGAATCTTCGTCTAACCGCGTTGCCCGCCCGCCACTTTTCGGGCAGGGGCCTCACCCGGGATCCCTCGCTCTGGGCTTCCTACCTACTGCAAAGCACTCTCGGGAATATTTTCTTCTCGGGAGACACCGGGTATGACACCCACTTCCGAGAAATTAAAAAGCAGTTTGGCACCATCGACCTGGCGATCATGGAAAATGGGCAGTACAACGAAAACTGGTCCGACATTCACCTGATGCCGAACGACCTGGTTCAAGCGATCAAGGAACTGGACCCGGGGCAAGTAATGACGGTACACCATTCGAAATTCGCGCTGGCCCGCCACCCCTGGTACGAGCCACTGGAAAACATATCACGAGCCGCTCAAGAGAACGGTTTCCCGCTACTGACCCCGTTAATTGGCGAGCCCGTCTGGCTGAACGACAGCTCCCAACAATTCCAAAAATGGTGGTGATGGTTTTTTTTAGATAAAATAACAAATTCCCACGCAAGATTTCCTCCTTATCGGTATTATACCTATGTGCGTTGTTTGCATTCCGGACGAACCGTCGTTACACCGACGTGTTTCATCGGGATTGAGCAGCGGCATAGTAAAACAGATAAACACCTTATAAAAACAGTAACATTATGAAAATTACCCATTTTCTATTAACAGCCGGAATTCTACTTGGCTTCGTTCTCCTACCTTCTTGTTTGGACAAAGACGATACGGATTGGAGCCGAGTGTACCCCAACGCGTTGGTAACAGTGAAACATGCCAGCGACGAAACGGTCTTTTTACAACTGGACGACAACACCACGTTGCTTCCCGTGAATATGGAAACTTCGCCTTATGGCACGAAAGAGATGAGGGCGCTACTGAATTTCGAAGAGGTAGACGAACCCAGCCGTGAATACGACAAGGCGGTGCACGTGAACTGGATGGATAGCATCCGCACGAAACCGATGGCCCCGAACCTCGGCGAGGATAACGACGAAGAGTATGGCAACGACCCTGTTGAAATCGTGCGCGACTGGGTAACCATCGCCGAAGACGGCTACCTCACGTTGCGTTTCAGAACACTGTGGGGTTATAGCCGAGTGGTGCATTACGTGAATCTCATCCCTACCAACAATCCCGAAAATCCGTACGAAGTGGAGTTCAGGCACGATGCCAACAACGATTACCCGGACAGGATGGGCGACGGGCTGGTGGCTTTCAAGCTTGATGACCTGCCCGACACGGAGGGAGAGACTGTGAAGTTGACACTGAAATGGAAGTCGTTCAGCGGTGATAAATCGGTAGAATTTGATTACCGCACCCGTGCCGCGACACCCGGTACATCAGCTATTGCCGCGGAACGAAGCGTTGTGCCGCTGCAGTGATCGTAAAGCACGCTTAAAAAGTGAGCCTAAGATGCTATCTTTTTTTTCAAAAATGCTATGCAAGGTTGTATCTTTGTGACCATAAAGATGCAACCTGCATAGATTCGATATCCATCAATGGGAAGAAAAGAAAAAAAAGAGCAGCTCCTCCTACAGCAAATCATACGCGGCGACAGGGTCGCCATGAAGGAGTTTTACGACACTTTTTCTGGATATCTCACCACGGTATGCTCTCGTTACTTATCAAATAAAGAAGATGTAAAGGATGTGCTGCAGGAGAGTTTCATCAAGATTTTCAATGCCATGGACAAATTCCAATACAAGGGAGAGGGATCTTTGAGAGCATGGTCCACGCGTATCGTGGTAAACGAAGCGTTGAAACAGATCAAAGAAAATCAAAAGATGAATCTCACCGACCTACCAAGCTGGGAGTTACCTGACATCACGGACGATAGGGAGCCGGATTTCAATGATATTCCCACTTCGGTGATTCTGGAGATGATCCGCGCGCTTCCGCAAGGCTACCGTACCGTGTTCAACCTGTACGTTTTCGAGGAAAAAAGCCATAAGGAGATCGCCTCGATATTGGGGATCGCGGAAAACTCTTCCGCGTCGCAATTGCACCGGGCAAAAAACCTGTTGATGAAAGAGTTGGAATTGTATCGAATAAAAAATAGGGAGCAATGAATAAACAATGGCAAGACGACCTGCGCGACAGGATGGAGCTGCATGAAGAGCCGACGCCCGAGGGGCTGTGGGACGACGTCGAACAGCTTCTACATACCGCGAACGTCCCTCCCACGCCTCCGAAGCGCGCTATCCCGTTATGGGCCGCATGCTCAGCGGCGGTAGCGGCGGTAGCCCTTGTATTGCTTATTATTGGGATACGCCTCCTGAATGATGAAGGGGGGGAGCTCCACGTGGTGGAGCAAAGCCATGTAGCGGAACAAAACCATGTAGCGGAACAAAACCACCCTGAGCAGCCCGTTCCCGATCCGTCGACCGCCGTAAATGAACCGACACCCGCCATAATGGAGCCATCGCCCGCCGTAACGGAGAAAACAACGAAAATAGAACCGACAACAGAAACAGAACCGATACCCGCCGTAAATGAACCGACACCCGCCGTAACGGAGGAAACAACGAAAATAGAACTGATAGCGGAAACAGAACCAGTCGCGAAAACAGCCCCTCCCCTTTTGGCGAGTGCAACCAAAAAAAGTAAAACAATAGCCGAGAAAGCGTCGCTCATTGGCGAGGAGCCAATGTTGCCCATTGCTGAAAAGGCGTCGCCCATGGATGAAGCTAAAGTACCTGTAACGGAGACACCGTTGGCAGAAACGGAAACGAACGGCACACCTGGATCCCAACGGACCACACTCGGCCGCAACCATCGATCCTCGAAATGGCAAACCGATCTGTACGCCTCAAACACATCATCCGGCACCACCAGTACCCACAGCGGCTACGGCAGTTTCGTGCCGTATGAATTAAACCCGGAAGAGTTCGTGCTTGCCTCGGTGGAACAATCGGAACTGCCGAGCGATATACGTGGATCGCACGAATACCA
>JAAYTC010000025.1 GCA_012518155.1 Bacteroidales bacterium
GAGAAACGTTTTTGGTATCGATGGCGGGCCGCAGCCTTCGGGATTCCGATTTATCGGAACAGCGGATTACAAAGATACCGGAACACTCAAATCCTGTCAGAAGGAGTTTCGTCTTATTCCACCGGTGCGGCTTCTTATAAAAAAGCAGATTAGCAAACAGAGACTCTCTTTTGCAATCTGCTTTTGCTTTTTATATAGGGACGTGGAGCAGCTCGGAGTGCGGCCGTCCAGTGGAACAGTCCAGCGGAGCGGCTTAGTGCGACATTCCACCGGATTCCCGAATAAAAGGCTGCTTAACAACACAGTTTTTAATTAAGCGCATGGGCAGAATCAAACAATATTGGGAAATTTTTCTGGTATTTTTTAAAATTGGAGCCTTCACCTTTGGTGGTGGTTACGCCATGATCCCCCTTATTCGTAACGAGGTTGTCGGCAAGAAGAACTGGCTCGAAGACGATGAGTTCATGGATATGCTGGCCCTTGCTCAATCCATGCCCGGCCCCATTTCATTAAACACCGCCATCTTCGTCGGCCGCAAGCGCCTGGGGTTTCGCGGTAGCCTTGCCACGAGCGCGGGCATCATTCTCCCCTCTTTTATTGTTATACTGATCATAGCCATGGTCTTTACCCAATTCAAAGACAACCCCGTGGTAGAAAGAGTGTTTAAAGGTATTCGCCCCGCCGTGGTGGCCCTTATTGCTGCCCCGCTCTTGGGCCTGGGCAAATCGGCCGGCGTGAAACTCACCAACCTATGGATACCTGTTGTCGTGGCCTTGTCGGTCTGGCTTCTGAAGGTATCCCCCGTATACATCATCCTTGCCGCCATCCTCCTTGGGATCCTCCACTATATTTACTTGAAACGAATTACTAAAAAGAAGCATGGAACTGATTGATCTTTACCTGGCTCTTTTCCTGTCGTTCCTCAAGATCGGTTTGTTCGGTTTCGGGGGTGGCTACGCCATGCTACCGCTCATACAGCGTGAGGTGGTGGATCTGCACGGGTGGATCTCGGTGAGCGACTTTACCGATATCGTGGCCATCTCGCAGACCACGCCAGGCCCCATCGCCTTTAACTCGGCCACCTATATCGGCTACACCGCCGTCACCAACATGGGATACGCGCAAGGCTACGGGATCGTGGGATCCGCGGTGTGCACCCTCGCGGTGAGCATCCCCTCGTTGATCCTGATGACCATCGTGACCGTCTCTTTCTTCCGCCTCAAGAACAACCCCTGGATGCAAGCGTCCCTCTCGGTGCTCAAGCCAGCCATCATCGGTTTAATCGCTTCAGCGGCTCTTTTGCTAATGAACGACTATAACTTTGTAGACTATAAGAGTTGGATAATTTTTGGTGCTGTACTGGTTGCTTCGTTAAAGAAAGTAGATCCTATTTTATTAATCGTGCTATCCGGTGTCGCGGGCTTCTTCCTTTATCCAGCCTAATTCATCTTTTCAAGGGTATTTATTCTTAATTCAAGTTTCACAGGTAATACAACTATAGCTAAATTTCACTGAAGTTAGATTATTTCTACGCTCAACATAGCTAAAACAAGTTTTATCTCTGTGTTCACTTATCGAAATAATTCGGCTGTCAATGTTTTATAGGCCTCATTTTTAGCTATAATTATAATAATTGAGGCTTGTGAAACTTGAATCCTTAATTTTATCCTTTCGTGCTTTTTTGATAAGCGAGACGTTCGGAACCGTCCTCCACGTGAATAATACCACGATAGCTAAAACCCAGTTTCTCGATGATGTGCTGCATCGCCCGGTTATCGCGATGCGTATCCACCCGAATATTGGGATGCCGGACAAGGCACCACCGGATGCAGGCTTCCCCTACCCCTTTCTCTTCCCCTGAAGAGGCGATGCGATGTACCGTGCCGTACTCCTCCCCCTCGTCCAGCCACTCACCACCAAATATCTCATGGTACGTGGGATCCTCGCCGATGATAAAACAGAAAGTGCCGACCGGTTTCCCGGCATCGTTCTCGCACACGAAGCTGTGTCCCGCGGCGATCTCCTCCCGGATCAATGACTCGGGGGGATAATCGGTTCCCCACTGCGAAGCATTTCCCGTTTGCCGCATGTATGCACGAGCGATGGCGTACATCTCCATCACCCGCGACAGATCGGCTTCTTCGGTCGGTCGTATTCGTCGAATCACTTTAAAACGATCTTCGTTAAGACTCAAACAGCTTATCAGATTACGCTTATTTCATCTAACGGGTCCCCATTAAACATTTATAGGCCTCATTCTTAGCTATAATCGTAATAACTGATACATGCGAAACTTGAGTCACGTAATAATTACCCGCTTCATGCTGTTCTATTTAGCGGTTGTCTACTTCGTACTTGTTCCCTTAGAAGTACTCCTTTTAGTCGTCGATTTCTTAGTCGTTGATTTTTTTGTGGTCGCCTTTGCAGTCGCCGTTTTCTTTGTAGATGCTTTCTTGGCAGATGTTTTCTTGGTTGCAGCGGCCTTCTTGGTTGCCCCTCCTTTTTTGGCCGGTTTATCTTTATCCGACTCCTCGATAATCTGCATGCACTCCTCCAGCGTCAACGCGCTCGGATCCATCTTCTTCGGGATCTTGTAGTTCGATTTCTTGTACGCGATATAGGGGCCGTACCGTCCGTTCAACACCTGAAGATCGGGTTCCGCATCGAATATCTGGATAATCTTTTCCCTATCTTTTTTCTCTTTCTCCTCGATCAGCTCGATCGCCTCCTCCAGTTCGATCTCCAGCGGATCCGCCCCCTTGGGAAGGGAGACAAATTTACCGTCGTGCCGCACGTACGGCCCAAACCGCCCTACCCCGATCACCACCTCCTTCTCTCGGAACTCGCCGACCGTACGAGGCAGTTCAAACAACTTAAGCGTCTCCTCTAAGGTAATGGTTTCGATGGACTGCGACTTCTGCAACGAGGCAAAAAGCGGCTTCTCCTCTTCGTCTTGGGTTCCGATCTGCGCCATGGGTCCATAGCGTCCGATCTTCACTGACACCTGCCGCCCCGTCTTGGGATCGGTTCCCAACACCCGTTCACCCGCCTTATGCTCGGTCCGCATCTGGGAGATCTCCTCCACCGTGGGATGAAACAGATCGTAGAATTCAGCGATCGATTGATTCCATTGGGCTTTCCCCTCGGCGATCTTATCGAAATTCTTCTCTACCCGGGCCGTAAAATTAAAGTCGACAATCGACGGGAAATACTCTACAAGAAAATCGTTCACGACGATGCCAATATCCGTGGGAATCAGCTTGTTCTTATCGGCACCCGCCATCTCTTTTTTATCAGTATCTTTTATCGTTCCCTTCTTGAGGGTGAGGATATTGTACGCGCGCTCCACCCCTTCCACGTTCCCTTTCTCCACGTACTCGCGGTTGATGATGGTAGAGATGGTGGGGGCGTACGTGGAGGGGCGGCCAATACCCAGCTCCTCCATCTTGCGGACCAGCGCCGCTTCCGTGTACCTCGGGGGACGCTGCGTGAACCGCTCCGTGGCGGTCGTCTCCTGCATGGCCAGTGCCTCCCCTTCTTTCATGGGCGGGAGCATCCCCTCCTCCTTTTCCCCGTTCTCGTCGTCCGTTCCCTCTAAGTATACTCGCAAGAAACCGTCGAACTTGATCACTTCACCGTTCGCCACGAACTTCCCTTCGCTGTTCGAAATACCGATATTAGCGGTCGTGCGCTCCAGCTCGGCATCCGCCATCTGCGAAGCGATAGTACGCTTCCAAATCAGTTCGTAGAGCCGTTTCTCCTGCGCCGTGCCGTCCACCTGATGCTGGCTCATGTAGGTGGGCCTTATCGCCTCGTGCGCCTCTTGAGCCCCTTTCGACTTAGTGGAATATTGGCGTACTTTATGATACTTATCGCCATACTGTTCCACGATTTCGCTCTTCGCGGTACCGATGGCCAAACCAGACAGATTCACCGAGTCGGTACGCATATAGGTGATCTTACCCGATTCATAGAGCCGTTGCGCCACCATCATGGTCTGCCCCACCGAGAAGCCCAGCTTGCGCGATGCTTCCTGCTGCAGGGTGGAGGTAGTGAACGGAGCAGCCGGTGTTTTCTTCGCCGGTCGCGTATTGACCTCATCGATAGTGAAGGTGGAGGTTTTCAGTTTCTCCAGCAGAGCCAGTGCCTCCTCTTTCGTTTTGAGTCGCTTGTTGTACTCCGCTTTTATCTCGTACCGCTGTCCGCCCTCCTCTTTCGTGAAAATAGCCACGATGCGGTACGCAGCCTCTGACTGGAATTGTTGAATCTCTCGTTCCCGTTCCACGATCAATCGCACGGCGACCGACTGCACCCGTCCCGCGGAAAGGGCCGGTTTAATCTTTCTCCAGAGCACGGGTGACAATTCGAAGCCCACGATACGATCCAGTACCCGTCGCGCCTGTTGCGCGTCCACCAGGTTCTGATCGATGGAGCGGGGATTCTTTACCGCTTCCTGAATGGCATCTTTGGTGATCTCATGAAAAACAATGCGCTTGGTATTCTCTTTTTTCAACTCCAGCGCATCGAAAAGGTGCCATGAAATGGCCTCCCCCTCCCGGTCCTCGTCCGAAGCCAGCCATACTGTATCGGCTTTTTTAGCAGCCGTTTTCAGTTCGGAAACCACCTTCTTCTTATCGGCAGGTACTTCGTAGATAGGTGTAAAGTCGTTTTCAATATCGATGCTAAAATCTTTTTTCTTCAGGTCGCGTATATGCCCGTAGCTCGACATCACTTGAAAATCTTTTCCAAGAAACTTTTCAATGGTCTTTGCCTTCGCGGGCGACTCGACGATAACCAGATTTTTTTCCATTCAGATGCTCTTTCTTTTATTATGATAGGCGACGTGTTTTCGGGCGGGTATGTTTTATCCCCAGTTACTTCGCGAAAACACGTGCAATTTTGGTGCAAAAGTAGTAATTTTGAATCAGGAACAACAATTTTTTAAGAAATTCCTTGTTTCTTAAGCTTTTTTGGCGAGATGTTGATTGAGTTAAATCAGTTGCGCAGGTAACAAGCCGAATTCAATCAAACTCCTGCAAGATCAATCCCGTGAATAGCAGAGAGCATCCCTTGCAATCGGTCGGATAGCGATCGTCGCACTTGCAGCCGCATGCGGCAGGATTCAGTAAAATCTTGTGTCCACTTCACCTCGTCGAACTGCTTTAGCACCCGCATCACCTCGTTCAACAGAGGGTATTCAAAATGAATATCGATGAAATCATCCACCGTCTTCTCCACCACTTCAGCATTAGCTATGGCATCCGCTGCCGCCTCCTTGTAGGCCCTGATGAGCCCCCCCGTTCCCAGTAGCGTTCCCCCGAAGTAACGCACCACCGCGATCAACACATCCGTCAGCTCCGCCGAGTTAATTTGTCCCAGAATAGGTCTTCCCGCCGTGCCCGACGGCTCCCCATCGTCGTTCGCACGGAACTCCTCTCTCTCCCACCCCAGCATGTAGGCCCAGCAGACATGCCGCGCATCGTGATACTTCACACGCAACTCCTCCACCAGCCCCAACGCCTCGTCGGCACTCTTCACCGGGTAAATATAAGAGATAAACTTGCTTTTCTTCTCGTTGATGTACCCCTCCGCGGGTGTCACTACCGTTTTGTACGTGTCGTCCATGGAACAAAAATACAAAAAACAACGAGAATGGTGGAATTAATTCATCGATCAGCCGAAAATTTCAGAATGAGTTCCGGTATTTGTACTTATTTTTCGGTACTAATTTACCGATTTCCGACTTCTTCATGTATTACAAAAAGGCCTTTCACGTTCATCTGTTCTGGTATATTTCATCGTAAAATTTCCTCTACCACATTATCGATATTCTCAACACGGGTAACGCGCCCCTTTGAAATATCCTCCATCGATTTTTCTATAGGACTCAACTTCTTTGACTTCGAATGTGTTTTAGATTCCACAACAGTCGCGCCAGCCTCAACAGCAGCATTCAAGATACTCTTGATTACCGCATTTTTATCATCATATTTTAAAGTAATTATTGCCATAACTTCTTCTCCTTCTGACAGCAAATATATGCAATTTTACTTAGAATAAAAAGGTTTTCGCAACGGGTGATTTCTCGACTTATTGAAAATCATTTGTCCCTTGTCGATTCCCTTTCTCAACTTCGCCCGCTCCTCTTCGGGCAGCAGCGTCACTTGTTTACACTGGTCGGAGCAACACCCGTTCATCTCCCCCGCGCACTTCGCGCATTGGATAAACAGGAGATGGCACCCCTCGTTCTTGCAGTTGGTATGCGTGTCACACGGTTCGCCGCACTGGTGGCAGCGGGCGATCACATCCTCCGTTATTCGCTCCCCTAATCGTTCGTCGAACACGAAATTCTTCCCGACAAATTTTATCGGCAGGTTCTCCTCCCGTGCTTTACGAGCGTACTCGATGATCCCCCCCTCCACGTGATACACGTTCTTGAACCCGTTATGAAGTAGGTAAGCGCTCGCCTTCTCGCATCGGATACCTCCCGTGCAATACATCACGATATTTTTATCCTTATGCTCCTGAAGCATGTCCACCGCCATGGGCAATTGCTCCCGGAACGTATCGGAAGGCACCTCGATCGCGTTCTCGAAATGCCCCACCTCGTACTCGTAATGGTTGCGCATATCCACCACGATGGTGCCGGCCTGCTCCGTGAGCTTGTTGTACTCCCGTGCCGAGAGGTACTTCCCCGTTCTGGAAGGGTCGAACGACGGATCCTCGATACCATCCGCCACCACCTTGTCCCGCACCTTCATACGCAGCACCCAGAACGATTTACCGTCGTCGTCCAGTGCCACGTTCAGACGAACACCGTTCAGCGCCGGGTCGGCCCCGTACAGCGCGATGCGAAACGCCTCGACATTGCTTTCAGGAACAGACACCTGCCCGTTGATCCCTTCCCGCGCGATATAGACCCGACCAAACACCTTGATCGCGTCGAATTGGGTGTAAAGATCGTCCCGAAACTGCTTTGGATCGGCAACTTGAAAATATTTGTAGAACGATATAGTGATGCGCGGCTCCGTTTCTTGCAACATCCGCGCCTTAAGCTCCCTGTTTGAAATTCGATTATGAAGTACCGCCATGATTATTCACGTTAAACTAAAAAAAGCACATCAGTATACAACAAGCAAACCGGTTGTTTGGTTTAACGAGCTGTTATTTCGATAACGGAAAAGAGTGGAAGGATTCAATAATTTTCGTTCAACCAGATAGCTGAAAATTTAAGGAGGATTGATTAGCTTAGC
>JAAYTC010000215.1 GCA_012518155.1 Bacteroidales bacterium
CGTTTGGCTCCTTCCCCGATGGATAACATGGTGATCACCGAAGCCACCCCGAAGATGATCCCAAGCATGGTCAAAAAGGAGCGAAATTTATGGTCGACAAGCCCTTGTAGCGCCAAACGAATATTTTCACCGTATTGCATATCCTGTTTTATAAAAATTCACAACTCACTGTCATCCCCGGCTTCAGCCGATCGTCCGACTCCACGATTCTCACCTCCACGTCGAAGACGCGCTGCCGGGACTTGGGATCTTTCAATCGGCACAGCTTCCCGATGTAGGAGACCTCGCCTTCAAAAACCACCTTGGGCAACGCGTCCAGACGAACATCCACCTTCTGTCCCACCTCGATCTTCAAAAAATCGGTTTCATTCACTTGAGTGTTCACCTTCATGAACTCCAACTCCGGCACGTTGGCCAGGTTGTTCCCGGCATATATATTATCGCCAATACGATACAAGGTACGGTTGGCACTTTGGCGGTTGATCTCGATCTGAAACACACCCGACACCGGCGTCCGGAGGGTCAAAGCGGGCAGTAACGCCTTCGCGTTCTCGATCTCTTTCCTGATCTGCTCCACCCGTATCTCCTGTATCTTCATGTTGTTCGCGTTAATGGTTTCCCTCAGCTCGTAAACCCGCTGCTCCTTTTCTAGGTTGATCACCGCTTGGTCGAACTCCAACTGCTTGATCTGACGGGTTCGCTCCGACTCGAAACGGGTGGCTTCCAACTCAATCTTCTTGAGCTCGAACGAAGCCAACTCGTTTTTAATCCTTGACTCGCTCTCCTGCTCGTTGTTTTCTTGTTCCACGTACATCTTCTCCAGCACCGCGAGTTGCGTTTCCAAGTTACTCTCCTGATCCAGGATAAATTTATTGATGTCCGCGGGATCCAGCTGCACGATAGAGTCGCCCTTTTTCACGATCGACCCATGCTCCAACAAGCCGATGATTTTCATCTGGTACCATTGGCGACCATACCTGGGTATCACGAAGGAGATGGAGTTGATGGCCGCGAGCTCACCCGTCTCTATTACCGTCTTCCCGTCCAAGGTACGTCGCACGTCCGCGTCCCTATCTGCCCCTCCTTTACAAGAGGAAAAAAAGAGCAACAGGCAAGCACTCAAAAGCGTGTATGTTGTTTTCATCTTCACCTAACTATTTGCCGTTATATCGTCGCCTGCTCCTCCCCCTTCGGCTTCCACTTCAAAGGGATCTATCAGCGCGATCTCATCCCCCTCCTTTAGCCCATCGACCACCACTACATAGTCGGTATTGTTCTGTCCGGTCTCGATCTCTACCCTATCGAAGCCGGCACCGCTTTTCTTGTACACGTAGTGCACGTCCCCTTCAACCCTCAACGCGTCTAAGGGGATATAAAGAACATCGGGAATCTGGTCGATGATGATACGGCAGCTGACGGTGAGGCCGGGGAGCAAGTTTTTATCCGACTCATTCAGCAATATCTCCACGGGAAATACTTTGATCCGAGAAGATCCGTCTTTATTTACCGCCAAGTTGGCGATCGAGTTGACCGTTCCCGA
>JAAYTC010000216.1 GCA_012518155.1 Bacteroidales bacterium
ACGAGCTCGGGAGCCAGTTCACCAGCAAGTTTACCCGATTTACCGAGCATCATATCCCATATATTATCGGCGATCATGCTCCAACGTTCTCTTCCCTTCTCTAATTGCAACACGTTCATCAAGGCCAAGTTCTTCACGTACTGGCTAAACGGGGTCACCAAGGGAGGATATCCCACTAATGGCCACACGTACGTCACTTCGTCGAAGAGCTTGATCATCATCTCGTCTTGCGTGAGTTCCGGCTGATTGTTTTTCTTTTTCCATTTGTTGAGTGAAGCCAGATTCTGTTCCAAGTCCGCCATCAGGCTGCCCATCATGCCTCCCGGCAATCCGGGGCCGATCATTAACGAGTTCATCAACCGGTTCGTGGGATTAATATAATATCCCAGGAAATCGTCGATAAACTTCTGGGTCAACGAACGCACCTCCATGTAGGCACTCATATTGATCTCGGGCACCTTGAAGCCCGCGTCTTTGAGCATCTCCTGTACTGCCAGCACGTCGGCATGACCCGTTCCCCAAGAGAGAGGCTCCATACCCACGTCGATATACTCTGCTCCCGCTCTGGCTGCCTCAAGAATAGACGCCATCTGGAATCCCGGGCCGGCATGGCCGTGATACTGTATCGGTATGTTAGGGTGACGATCCCTGACACCTTTGATGATTTTCCCAATGGTTACCGGCCGGCCAATACCTGCCATATCCTTGATGCTAATCTCTTCGGCTCCCATCTCTACCAGTGTATCCGCGAGGTTGGTGAAATACTCCACCGTGTGCACGGGAGATACCGTGAGGCTAAGGGAGGCTTGCGAGATCATCCCCGCTTCTTTCGCGTATTTAATGGAGAGCTCCAAGTTACGAGGGTCGTTCAACCCGTCGAACGAACGAGCTATATCCGTTCCTTGTTTCTTTTTTACCTGAAACATCAGTCGCCGCACATCAGCCGGCACCGGTGTCATTCTAATTCCACTCAATCCTCTCTCGAGCATGTGGGTTTGGATTCCCGCCTCGTTGAAAGGGCGTGTCCATTCGCGAACCGACTTGTTGGGGTTTTCACCAAACAGAAGGTTGATCTGTTCGAACCCCCCACCGTTGGTTTCCACCCGAGCGAAACATCCCATATCGATGATCGCGGGCGCCACTTCGGTGAGCTGTTCTACCGTGGGGACATACTTTCCCGACGATTGCCACATATCCCTGTATAAAAGACTGAATTTAATCTCTTTTCCCATAAGATTTCTATACTTTTTATGTTTATTTTCTTTGAATCGAATCCACGTTGCCTTTTCCTTCGGTTACCGCGTCAACAGCAGCAACAATGGCGGCCATCTTCTTGCTATCGGCCGTTCCTCTCCCGGTGCCTCCGGTTGGCGTATCTTTTACCGGGATAAACCGGTTGGTTAAACGCACTACGAGGTTGCCAATAATTACAACCAGCCAGAGAACGATCATTACAGTTATCATTCCCACTACTAAAAGGCCTAAAGCCGTGTTTAAATTTTCCATTATATACCTGATTTTATTTGGGTTGCTGGTAATCTGAGAAACCTAATTGAAAGAAATAGGCCAGATTTAACGCAAGAATGTAGTGTTTACGAGCCAAAAATACAAAAAATATTCCTTTTTCTGCACGAAAAGTTTCAATTCGCGCAATAAAAAAGGAATTTTTAAGCAACCTTTCTCTTCGTTAGTATTTTGTTGCCGTGTTCGCGGGGGGGCGCTCCCGCGTTTGGATCTATCAACTTATAGCCGAAGCACGTGATTTGCCGATAGATATAACCTTATGTGTTAATACTCATCTTTCGTATGATTCAATTTCAGCAGTTTCACCGCTTCTACTACCACGATCGGCACGAACGATAAAATGCCCACGTAAACCCAATGCAATCCATCCATCGGCACGATTCCGAACACCTCCATCACACCGGGGATTAATAGTACCACGAACAGCAATAAGGAGGATGCAAGGATGGCCCCTAAAAGCGATCTGTTTTCCATCAACCCGGTTCGGAACGAAGAGCGTTTATTGGAATGGAGGTTGCGCACGTGCAGTAACTGAGAGAAGCCGAGCACCGCGAACGCCATGGTTTGGCCGAGCGGTTGACCGCCATCGGCATACCCGATAAGGTAGGCAGCCAATGAAATCAAACCAATGGTAGCTCCTTGATAAAAAATGCGCCACTTCATGCCTTTGGTAAAGAACCCTTGCGCGGGATCCCTCGGCTGGCGAGTCATGATATCCTTTTCCGCGGGATCCATGCTTAACGCCAGTGCTGGCAAACTATCGGTCACCAGGTTGATCCACAAGATAAGTATCGGGGATAGCGGGTTCCCGATATTAAATATGGAGGCGATAAAAATCAACAGTACCTCCCCCACGTTGGCCGACAGTAGGAATTGGATCACCTTTAATATATTGTCGTAAATGCGCCGGCCCTCCTCCACGGCTTTGACGATAGTAGCAAAATTATCGTCGGTAAGCACTACATCCGAAGCGTCCTTTGCCACTTCGGTACCCACGATGCCCATGGCCACGCCTATATCGGCCTGCTTGAGCGCGGGAGCATCGTTCACCCCATCGCCCGTCATTGCCACGATATCCCCTTTCGATTGCCATGCTTGCACGATGCGCACCTTGTGTTCGGGTGCCACGCGAGCGTAGACCGAGAAATCCTGCACGTCGCGATAGAGAGCA
>JAAYTC010000217.1 GCA_012518155.1 Bacteroidales bacterium
GAACGAGAAGGTGGCTCCGAAGCCGTTGTGATTAATTTTTTTGCGGAAACGATCCAGCACGTACTGGCCATCAACCAGCATAGGCTCGTTGGCCGTCACCGTTTGGAAGTAGTGTTTGTAGAACAAGTTTGTTCGCAACCGTCCCGAAAACGAGGTGTTCTCGTAGGTGAGCGAAGCGATATTTTTTTGCAGATCCCGCGTGTTGGCTAACGCTTGCAGCGCGGCCGGTTGGAACTCGTCCGATACCTTCCTGCGGAAATCATTGAACATGTAATTGGCATGAAGCGAGTGGTTCTCGTTAAACTGGTAGCGTAGGCTGCCCCGCACCATGGTCGCGTAATCCTTGTCGATCGCCGCGGTTTTCCGCCCTCCTCCTTCGGCCCCAATTTCTCCCGCGGAGTAGTAGTAGATGTACTCCCCATCTTTTATAATGGGCCCCAGCCAGTCGTGCTGAATGCCCACCGTGTCGATGATCTGGCGGTTGAGGATGGAGTAGCTCCCGTCCACTCGCAGTGACAAGCCATCCAACAAAAAGTCGTCCTTGCTGTAATCGATGGTAAACACGTCCGATGCCCTCCGGTTGTGCCGATCACCGTACACCACCTGCATGGTGGCCCCGTTCTGTATCTCGTTGTACGACTCGGATAGCACGGCGCCCACCAGAAACTGATCGGCCCACCACACGTCCGTGAAGCCGATATTGAACTTCCCCCCGAGGGAGCGGTACGTGTCGTGAAAGCGAGTCACTCGTTTTCCTTGGGAGTCGATCTTTTGCCATGTATCGGTATCGGTAAACCGGATATCCTTGCCCCAGACCTTGTAATTATTGTCGCTATAGTTATAAAAAGCGGAGGCATCCACCGTGAAGCCGTTATTCCAGCGGTAACTTCCCGCCGCGTTCCATTGATGGGTATTGAACGATCCCGCGGAGTAAGAGGTGGTCAGCGACTTGTTTCTTCGTTGCTTCAGGATGATGTTGATGGCACCCCCCAGGGCATCTTCGGAAAGGTAGCCGGGCACCACCCCCTTATACACTTCAATACGCTCGATGAGCGCGGAGGGGATGCTGCTCAACGAGAACGAGGGGCCGTAATTGGATGCCGGCACCCCGTCGATAAATATCTTGATGGAATTCCCTGATAAGCCGTTGATATTGTAGTTCACCTTCGACCCCATGCCACCGTCTTGGCGGATACGAACACCCGCCGTGCGGTCGAGTATCTCGTTCACCTGTACCGATTGTAACGCGATCTGCCGTGTTTCGATCACGTTCACGGCAAACCCTCTCTTCTCCAGTGCCTGCGCCATATTACCGGTCACTACCACATCCGATAGCATAACGGCGTTCTCCCTCAGCACCGCATCGGCAACATTCTTCTCTCCCTCCTTTACTACCACGTTCAGATGAACAGTTTCGTAGTTCAGATGCGAAATAACAAAATCGTATTCACCGGAAGGAAGATCAAGAATATACTCTCCCTTTTCGTTGGTGATTGCCCCAAGGGCAGCTTCCGTGACGTACACCGCGGCAAACTCTACGGGTTCCCCTTTTTCGGAGCGCACAGTGCCTTCCACGGTAATATTTATACCGTAAGCAATCCCGAACAGACTATATATGATGAAAAAGAATAAAGAAAAAGTGAATTTTCTATTCATTACAAGCGACATACTTATAGTTCGCTCACTTAGCGTGAATATCACGCTAAAAACAGGTTTCAAAACAGTACTGTTTTGAGAGTTGTTAATAAGCGACTCAATTTAAGGTACAAAGTTACCGCCCTTCCACATTGCCATCAATAGCAATAAGTGAGTATTAAGGTAGTCGTTTCGAGCAAGTAGTTACCATTTATAGGTATATCGAATGAAGGATAGATGTAACAAATCGTTAATTATATTATCGGTCGAGTCGCTACACGGCTCTTATTTATAGCGTGTCCATTTTATCATCTCTTTAAAAGAGGGTTTTTTTCCGTACATCAGAATCCCCACGCGATAAATTTTTGCCGCTAAAATCGATATCAAGATGAAGGTCCCATACAGCAACACGATCGAGAGTAACTTCTCCCATAACGGAATGCCGAAAGGGATTCGCACCATCATCACGATCGGGGAGCTAAAAGGGATCAAGGATGCCCAAAAAGCCAACGGCCCATCGGGGTTACCCACGCTGTAGAAACCGGCGAAAAAGGCAAAAACGATGATCAGGGTCACAGGCGTCATAAACTGCGTGGTGTCTTCCTCGCTATCCACGGCCGATGCGAACATCGCGAAAATGGCCGCGTACAAAACATAACCACCAATAAAGAAAAGTAAAAAATAAAACCCGATCTCCAACCAGTTGATTCCCATCACCGTGCTCATTATTCCTTCCATATCCAACTCGCCCATGTCGGCCGACATAACAGCTGCCTGTTCAGGAGAAGCGAGAAATAACGACACCCCACTAAACAGTATGCCTCCCAGTATAGCCCAAATGGCGAGCTGAGTCACCCCCACTAAACCGATTCCCACGATTTTTCCAATGAGCAGGTTCACCGGTTTCACCGAGGAGACCATCACTTCCACTACCCGGCTCTTCTTCTCCTCCAATACCGCTTGCATCACCATGTTTCCATACATGAGGATAAACATGTAGATAAGGATGGTAAATACCATGCCGATGATCGTGGCAACTTCGGTAGAAGATTCCGATACGGTGCCGTCGCCACCCATGCGCATGGTTCTGAGTGACACCGGCCCTCTCTCTTCCACGATGGATCGAACCCGTGCGATGGTTTCGCCATCCACGTTGCTGGAAGTGGATAGATTGTCCAATCGCTGACTGGTGACTTTTTCATTCAACGTGCGAGTAATGAGCGACTGAAGGTCTTGCGGCGACTGTTTCTCCGAGATAAGCGAAACTGCCCGTGGATTTTTATTGAGATCATCGGTAATCTGCAAAATGGCGAAGAGATCTCCCCTGCCCAGCCGGGCTTCCGTGTTCTGTTCATCCGGGCCGGCCACGGTTTCGAAAATATATTGATCGGTCGATTCCAACAAAGGGGCATATATGCCAGTATTATCAATTACCGCCACCCGTTTCTCGCTGCCATCGTTCAACGTGGAGAGCCAAAGTGGAACCAGCGAAAGAGTCACCATCAACACGGGCATTAGCAGCGTGAGAATAATAAACGATTTCTTTCGTACCCGGGTGATGTATTCTCTTTGGATAACTAATCCTAATCTATTCATCATCTATCGTGTTACGGTTTGAATAAAGACATCGTTCATGGTAGGCAGCTCTTCATCGTAGCTCACCACCTCGTAACGATCAAAAATAAGCTTCGCTAGTTCGTTATTTGGTGTATCGTCCGTTTTCTGAAGCCGCAAATCTGCAAATTCGTGATAGGGCTCTATCGATAGTACCTGAAACGATGGGTGCTCGAAATCGAAACGATCCCCTACAATCCGAAACTTGAAAATATGGGTCCGATGATCTTTGCGAATATCAAACACTTTTCCTTGCAGCACTACCTTCGATCGATGAATAAGGGCAATGTTATCGCAAAGCTCTTCAACCGACTCCATGTTATGGGTGGAGAGGATGATGGTTTTCCCTTCCTCTTTCAAACGCAACATCTCTTTTTTCACGATATCAGTATTCACCGGGTCGAAACCGCTGAATGGTTCGTCAAATATTAACAGATCGGGATTATGTATCACCGTGGAAATAAATTGCACCTTTTGTTGCATTCCTTTCGATAGCTCCTCCACTTTCCGGTTATACCAGTCCATTATCTCGAAGCGTTTAAACCAGATCATCAATTCTCGATGGGCTTCTTTCTTCGAGAGTCCTCTAAGTTGAGCGAGATACATGGCCTGTTCGCCCACCTTCATTTTCTTGTAAAGGCCTCGCTCTTCCGGCATGTATCCAATATTGAATACATCTTCTGCCTTCGACAAGCGCCCGTTTATACGCACCTCCCCGCTGTCTGGAGCGGTAATGCGAGTAATCACGCGAATGAGCGTTGTTTTGCCTGCACCGTTGGGACCCAACAGGCCATAAACCGTGCCTTCGGGAACTTGGATGCTCACCCTATCCAAAGCCAAGTGATTGGCATATTGCTTTACTACATCGTTAGTTTCTAAATACATTTCCGAAAATTAAACGATTTTAAGGCTCCAAAGATACGAATTAATGGGGGTGCTCCTACATATTGTGCAGAACAAACTCAATACCTTAACACGATTCTTTCGCCAAGCTCTTTCGAGAGAACCTTTCTGATTTCTTGCAGCTGCTGCAATTCTTGTATGAGCAACAAGATATCCTTTTGATCACCTGTCTTCATCTTCTCGGTGATTTCCTTGATTTTCTGAAGTACGTACGCGTTTTTTAACTCGGTAGTGGCGCGGGGTACGTAGCTGTTCAACAAGTTCTCTTCCAGTAATCTCGAATCTTTATCCCCCTCCTCTTCACCCAGTATCTTCGCGTGGATTTTACTCAAGTGATAACGATCGCTTATCAGTTCAGTAGCTAACTTGCTTACCTCGGGATCGGGATGCGAGAGAAAATACCTGGCCGAGTCGAAAGCGGCATCGTTCATATGCGTGCACGCCTCCTCGAACATCTCTTTATAGAGCGGATGTGTCATCTGTATACCATCCCGTTCCAGATCAAAGTGGACGAACTCGGTTACCCCGGGACCAACCTCCACCAACACGTTCTCGTGAATCACTTTTCCAGCTTCTCCCCGCTTCCGCTCCTCGTACTTTCGGTATAGTGGAGTATTCCCGTAACGAACCACGTAACGCAAGATCGCCAGTTCATACGTGTCGTATGGATTTTTGGGAGACGCTTGCAACCGTTTCGTTTGTGCCGAAGAGGGAACGGCCTCCGTCGCCTCCGCTTGCGTTACCGTACGCTCGGGCTCTCTCTCCCTTTGCTGCCTCTTTTTCTCGTAGTTCCTCTTGCGTATACGATTGATTTCAGCGATCAATACCCGTTCGTCCATGTTCAGTAGCAACGAACACTCTTGAATATACACCGATCGTTTGATCGCGTTGGGAATGAGTGCGATACTATCTACCACGTTCGATATCAAGCCGGCACGCTTAATAGGATCGCTTCCCACCTGCTCCAGCAGCAGCTCAGTCTTGAACCGGATGAAATCGACTTCATTTTCGCTGATGTAACGATGAAAGCTCTCCGCGTTCTGCTTCTTGGCAAACGAATCGGGGTCCTCTCCCTCGGGCAGGAGCACCACTTTCACGTTCATCCCGTCTTCCAGCAGCAGGTCAATCCCTCGCAACGCGGCATTAATACCCGCGGTATCCCCGTCGTACAACACCGTGATATTTTCAGAAAAGCGATGGATCGCTCGAATCTGCCCCCCCGTGAGTGCTGTCCCCGAAGAAGCCACCACGTTCTCAATACCTGCCTGGTGCATCGACAACACATCGGTATACCCTTCCACCAGAAAGCATTTATCCTGCTTCACGATGGCGCTCTTTGCAAAATAGATGCCGTACAGCTCACTGCTTTTGGAGTAGATTTCGCTCTCGGGCGAATTCACGTACTTACCCGTGTTTTCCACTTTCTTGAGGATCCGGCCCCCGAAGGCTACCACCTTTCCCGACAGCGTGTGGACGGGAAAAATCACCCTCCCTCGGAATCGGTCGTATAAGGGCCTCCCCTGCTCGCCACCCGTGGATAAGCCCGTTTTAAGGAGGTATTCATCCCTGTAACCCACTTTTCGAGCTTCTACAGAAAGAGCATCCCGTTGCTCGAGGCTATAACCCAACTGGAACTTCTTGATGATATCATCCCGGAATCCCCTTTCCCGGAAATAAGAGAGTCCCACCGCCTTTCCTTCCGGATGGGAGTGCAATATTTTAACGAAGTAATCACGCGC
>JAAYTC010000026.1 GCA_012518155.1 Bacteroidales bacterium
GCCACCCTGTTCACAACACACGCCACCTCTATCGGCCGATCTATTTCGGGCAACAATTTACCGCTCTACGACCACCTCAAAGAGTACAATGGCGATCAAATGGCTCGTCAGCTCAACATGGTAGCAAAACATTCCGTTGAGAAGCAGGCGGCCCGTAACGTAGATTGCTTCACCACCGTAAGCAATATCACGGCACGCGAATGTGCCCGTTTCCTGCGGCAACCCGACGTGATCACCCCCAACGGTTTCGAGAAAGGATTTATCCCTACCGGCCCCGCGTACAATAAAGCACGTGAAAAGTCACGTGCCTTGCTCCTCGACGTAGCCCACAAAACGTTAGGCCATTCGGTTCAGGACGACGCGATACTAGTTGCCACCAGCGGACGTTACGAATTCAAAAACAAGGGAATAGATGTATTTATCGACGCTATAAAGCAGCTTGAAGGGATGCCAGAGCTAACCAAAGATGTCATCGCTTTCATCATGGTACCCGCTTGGATCAAGGGTGCCCGTGCCGATTTGCAAACCCTGCTCGGCGGTGCAAAAGAGCCGGTTGAAAAAAGCAGCTTCGCGAAAGAACACCCCTTCGTGACCCACGAGCTGGTTGAACCTCATCACGATCCGGTAGTAAACCGAATCAAGCATCATCATATTGGCAGCGCACCTAATAGCCGGGTAAAAATTATTTTCGTGCCCTCCTACTTGAATGGCAACGACGGCATTTTCAACCTACCCTATTACGATCTTCTGATCGGTTTGGATATGACCATTTTCCCATCTTATTACGAACCCTGGGGCTACACTCCTCACGAGAGCGTGGCTTTTTCGATTCCTACCATCACCACCTCCCTATCCGGTTTTGGCGCGTGGGCGAGTGCTGAAAGCACCCATCCGGAAGTAAACAACACCGGGGTGTGGGTTATTCCTCGTAACGACGGCAACTATAACGAGGTGGTAGAAGAGATTGCCGAGGCAATTCTCGATTTTTCACTCATGAGCGCGGAACAGGTAAATTTATTAAAACGAAATGCCACCCGTTTGTCCGACCGTGCGGACTGGTCTCATTTTATTGCACACTACCTGGAAGCATACAGCAAAGCGTTGCATCACTCATTTATCCGATTATCAAAACCCTATAAACTTAAAGCAGATTAGAGTGTTATATTTTCCGTGAGGTTTCGGTACTTTTTAGCACGTTATCACGGACATATTTTAATAAACATCAAACTAGATAAAAACGAACAGCAATGATAATTAAATCGAATCATTCCAATACCCCCATCTGGAGGGATATTCACGTCCACGCCATACTTCCTCCCGAGCTACATCCACTGGAGGAGATATCTCATAACCTATGGTGGGTTTGGAACGAAGAGGCAAAAGCCATCTTCGAGGTTCTGGATCCGGAGGAGTGGGAAAAAAGTGGAAAGAACCCAGTACTAATGATGCAGAACCTGCAATCGGACATAACCGAAAGTGCTATCAATAACAAGGAACTAATGGATCGAATTCATCGCGTGTACGATAAATTCAAACATTACATGAGCCAATCGTATAATACCAACCGCCCCAGTGTTGCTTATTTCAGCATGGAGTACGGACTGTCGCACGTGCTCAAGATCTATTCAGGCGGCTTGGGAGTCCTTGCCGGCGACTACTTGAAAGAGGCAAGTGACAGCCGGGTAAACATGACCGCGGTAGGATTTCTATACCGGTACGGTTATTTCACCCAGTCCCTCTCGGTCGACGGGCAACAGATTGCCAATTACGAGGCGCAAAACTTTGGCAGCCTGCCCATCACTCAGGTAAACAACAACGATGGCACGCCCATGATTCTAGAGGTACCCTTTCATGACCGGGTTATTTACTCTCATATTTGGAAAGTAGCCGTCGGCCGCATCAACCTCTACCTGATGGATACGGATCTGGAGCAGAACAGCGAGTACGACCGTTCCATCACGCATCAGCTATACGGGGGTGATTGGGAGAACCGCATGAAACAAGAATACCTCTTGGGCATTGGCGGGATCTTACTCCTGAAAAAACTGGGCATAAAAAAAGAGGTGTACCATATGAACGAGGGCCACGCCGCGTTTATCAACGTGCAGCGGCTTATCGATTACATTAAAGAGGAAGGATTAACGTTCAACGAAGCGTTGGAGGTGGTACGCTCCTCCACGTTATATACCGTTCACACCCCTGTACCCGCGGGGCATGACTACTTCGACGAGTCGCTCATCGCAAAATACATGACCCCCATCGTGGAGAAAATTGGAATCTCCTGGCCTCGCTTCATGGATATGGGACGCGCGAACCCGGGCACCAACGAAAAATTCTCGATGAGTGTTTTCGCGTTAAATACCGCTCAGGAGGCCAATGGCGTGAGTAAACTCCATGGAACCGTGTCGCAACACATGTTTCAACCGGTATGGAAGGGGTATTTCCCCGAAGAGCTGCACGTTAGCTACGTGACCAATGGCATACACTTGCCGAGTTGGGCCAGCTCTACGATGAAAGCGATGTATGAAAAGCATTTTGGTGACACCTTTTACGAAGATCAATCGAATCCCGATATTTGGAAAAAGATATACGACGTGAGCGACAATGAGATATGGAACCTCCGCGCTCAATTAAAAAAGAAGCTGATTGATTACATCCACGTGGAATTCAAAGAAGGATGGCTGCAAAATCAAGCCGACCCGACCCGAATCATGAATATGCTGGAGGAGGTAAACCCGAACGCTCTATTGATCGGGTTTTCACGCCGCTTTGCCACCTACAAGCGAGCCCACCTACTCTTTACCGACCTCGAACGGCTTGCACGGATCGTGAACAACCCTCGCTACCCGGTTCAATTTATTTTCGCCGGAAAGGCGCATCCTGCCGACGGCGGTGGACAGGGATTAATTAAACAGATCGTGGAGATATCGCGACGCCCCGAATTCTTAGGTAAAATTATTTTCCTGGAAAATTACGATATGCGGTTAGGTAAACGACTTGTTTCCGGCGTGGATATCTGGCTCAACACCCCTACCCGCGCGCAAGAAGCGTCCGGCACCTCCGGCGAGAAAGCCGAGGTGAACGGCGTGCTTAACTTTTCGGTACTCGATGGCTGGTGGTACGAGGGATACGTGGAAGGTGCCGGCTGGGCATTGACCGATAAACGAACGTACGACAACCAATCCTTTCAGGACGAGTTAGACGCTTCCACCATCTATTCGATGCTAGAGAACGAAATCATTCCCCTTTATTACGCGCACAATAGCAACGGCTATTCGCACGAGTGGGTGCAATACATCAAAAAATCGATGGCAGAGATTGCCCCTCATTTCACCACCAAGCGGATGATGGACGATTATTTCGATCGTTTCTACAACAAGCTGGCACATCGCTCGGCTCTTTTGCAAGAGAACAATTATCAAAAAGCCAAAGAGATCGTGAAATGGAAGGAGGAGACCGCTTCGAAATGGGACACCTTAGAAGTAGTGAAGATGGAGTTTAATCCTAACCTGAAGATGAAGGTTAATAACGGCAACGACGAAGTATACAGTCAGGTGGTGATCGACAAAAAAAGCCTCAATTGCGATATCGGCCTTGAGTGCGTGGTAGTAGATCACGATAACATGAACAAGGAGCCCCAGTTCATCGAATCGTTCGAGTTCGACCTCGTCCGCACCGAAGGATCGCTCCTTTATTTTGAGACAAGTAAACAACTCAACGACCCCGGCACTCACCAGTACGGGTTGCGGATATACCCGAAGCACCCCGACCTCCCTCACCGGATGGACTTCGCGTACATCAAATGGATTTAAAATTAAAAGCGCCTCCCGAGGGAGGCGCTTTTCGGTTTTCACCGTCACACAAAGAGTATTTATTAATGGTGCACTATAAATGAAGATCGTGTTGCGTCGATTGTAAAAAGGTAGAGGTTAGATTGCATCCAATAATCTGCTTTTGCGAGGTGAAATACCGTAACGCTTGCTATATAAATTCACCAGGTGCGATACACTTTTAAAGTCGTACATTTGTGATATCTCGGTAATCGTCATATCCGAGTTGATCACCAACGAGTGAATTTCTTCCATTTTCCGGTCCAGCATCCACTGGTAGGGCGTGGTTCCGAAGCTTTTTTTGAAGTGGCGAGTAAATGTTCGTACACACGCGTAGTTACACATTTTAGCCAATTCGTTGACGTTTTTTGCCGTCATGTAATTTTTCAGCACGCTATCTTCAAATTTCTTTGACTTCGTGGCGTGCGGGATCAGTTTCACTAGCACGATTTCTTTATCGGGCGACGGTTGCACTTTGCTTGTCAAACCATCTGAAAAAGTAAACGTGCAGGATGCCACATCCGTGAGCAAGTACTTGCGCACGTTTTCTTTATTTGAGTTTATCTTAGCGTCCATATAATCCTTTTTTAAATGTTCCCTCGAATACCTCCGTACCCAGTGTAATACGAATCGTGTATTCACCTGCACGCATACCGGCAAGACTGACTACTTCAAAGCCCATGTCATATACTTCGAAAAAGTTCTGCTTCCCGCCCCTTGTTCCTATAATTTCCACGAGTGCACTTCCCCGGTAATTTTGAACCGATATCGACACCACGTTTTCTGAAATATAAGCTTCTACTTCCGGCTCTACTTGCACTGATTGCGCGCCGAACATGCGATTTTGTGCAGCTGCCCCCCGGGTGGTACCACCGAGGCGACTCAAAGCTATTTTATCTTCTAAGTCGTCCTTTACTTCATTAGTATTCTCGATCGTACTGGAGAAAACAAATGCACTGCACACGCACATGATAAATAATGCCAACGTTGTTTTTTTCATACTATTTCTGCTTTTTAGTTTGTTACGAATTACAGACACAAAATAACAGAGGAATGACATGGAAAACAATACCCTTCGGCGATTTTAACGGGAACTTCTGGCGGTTAATGCTCAATATCAACGCATTATAAATGTCTATTTTAACGGGATTAATCCTGAAAAACAGCCGTATCTATCGCCTTTTCTTGCATTTTTTTCTTCAATTGTGATTTTCTTACCCGGACGCTCTCGATACTGGTGTTCATAAAAGTGGCCAATTGTCTGTTATCGGCATCGCATGCCAAGAGCATAAGCATCATCTTTTCGGTCGGGTTCAAGATCCCCTCTTCGTCCCTAAGATTCGTGTAAGCATAGAAAGTTTCATCGTCCACGGAAAGCGTTTTCGTGATATCCCGCAGGTCTGTGTCTGTTTTTTTGAGTATTAATTGCATATCGCGGTACACTTTCGGATGTGAAGAAACGTATCGTTGTGTAAGAATTTCGAATTCTTGTTGAAGGAAAGTGAGCCTATTCGAGATATAGCTATATAGCTCCAGTAACCATTTCCTTTTACCGGCCTCTTCCCTCATAATTTTTGCTTGCAATGCCTGCTGTTGCATGGTATGTTCCGCTTGCAACAATTTAAGCTGAGTTGTGCGCCTTACTTTACGTGAATACATCAGTATAAATATCAAAACAATCAGGAGTAACAGCGCGGCAATTATCACCATCA
>JAAYTC010000218.1 GCA_012518155.1 Bacteroidales bacterium
GCGCTTCCCGCGGCAATCCTATCTATTTTTCCCTTTTTCCTCATCACTTGCGTTGTTGAAAAAGTTGCAGCAGTAATTTCACGTAATCGCTTTCGGTAGAGACCGAGATGCTATCCACGCCGCTTTGTCGGAACGCGGTATCCATCTTCGAGCGAAGGCCGCTCCACCATGTCCGGTAAGCCTGCCTCACTTTCTTGGAAGAGGTGTTGATCCAACGCTCCTCGCCCGTTTCCGGATCCCTCACCTTCATCAACCCGATCGGTTGCAGTTCGGTGCTCAGCTTGTCATACACTTGAATCGCCACCACGTCGTGCTTCCGGTTCGCGATCTGCAACGCCTTACTGTACTCGTTCGCGTCGATAAAGTCAGAGATAAGGAAGGTGGTGCATCGCTTTTTGATCGCGTTGGTCATATGCCGCACCGCCAGGTTGATGTCTGTTCCGTTACCTTCCGGTTCAAACCCAAGGATCTCTCGAATGATATACAGGATATGCTTTCTCCCCTTTTTTGGGGGAATAAATTTCTCCACTCGGTCGGTGAAGAAAATCACCCCTATTTTATCGTTATTTTGGATCGCTGAAAAGGCCAACGTGGCGGCTATCTCGGCCACCATATCCCGCTTCTGTACCGACTGGGAACCAAACCCCAAGCTCTCCGACGCGTCGATCATCAGCATCACGGTCAACTCCCGCTCCTCTTCGAACACCTTCACGTAGGGCCGGCTATAGCGGGCGGTAACGTTCCAGTCGATATCCCGCAGGTCGTCGCCATACTGGTACTCCCTTACTTCCGAGAAGGCCATACCTCGCCCCTTGAACGCGGAGTGATACTCGCCGGCGAAAATATTCCGGGAGAGCCCTCGCGCTTTAATTTCGATGTATCGTACCTTTTTAAGTAAATCGGTTGTTTCCATGCATGCCCTTCGCTTTCGTGCACCCTATCTTTTCTACCCTGCCCTTTTGAATGGTTACGGCTGGGATGGTTACGGCACCTCTACCTTGTTTAGTATCTCGCTCACGATCTCTTCGGAGGTAAGGTTGTTGGCTTCCGCCTCGTAGGTGAGCCCTATGCGGTGGCGCAGCACGTCGTGGCACACGGCCCGTATATCTTCGGGTATCACGTAGCCCCGGCGTTTGATAAAAGCGTAGGCACGCGACGCGAGTGCCAAGTTGATAGAGGCCCGCGGAGACGCCCCGAACCCGATCATCTCTTTCAGGTTAGCCATGCCAAACTGATCCGGGAATCGCGTCGCGAACACGATATCCACGATGTACTTCCCGATCTTTTCGTCGATATAGACCTCTTGCACCACCTTCCGCGCGTCCATAATCTCTTGTGTGGAGATCACCGGCCGGTCGATGGTCACCGGTTCAAATATATTTTGTTTAATGATCAGCTTCTCCTCCTCGCGGGTGGGGTAATTGATCACCACTTTCAGCATAAAGCGGTCCACTTGCGCCTCCGGCAGCGGGTAGGTCCCTTCCTGCTCGATGGGGTTCTGCGTGGCCATCACCAAGAAAGGGCTTGGCAACTTGTAGGTCTGCTCCCCGATCGTGACGTGTCGTTCCTGCATCGCCTCCAGCAACGCGCTCTGCACCTTTGCCGGGGCCCGGTTGATCTCGTCCGCCAGCACGAAGTTAGCGAACACGGGACCGTGCTTCACCAGGAACTCCTCGTTGCGTTGGCTATAGATCATGGTCCCGATCACGTCGGCCGGCAACAGGTCGGGCGTGAACTGGATACGGCTATAATCGGCATCGATTAACTGCGCCAGCGTTTTTATGGCCAGCGTTTTTGCCAGGCCCGGCACCCCTTCCAAGAGGATATGCCCGTCCGACAGCAACCCGATTAGCAGCGATTCGACAAGGTGTTTTTGACCGACGATCACTCTGTTCATTCCCGTGACGAGCGTTTGAACGAACGCGCTTTTCTGTTCGATTCGTTCGTTGAGCTCTTTGATATCGACGACTTGGCTCATGTTTTTATTCTTTTTGTTATATGGTATATCGTATAGGAAACGAGCACAATTCTTTACTCACGCACGAGCGAGAAATGCACGCGTGTTCCATAATTTATCATTGAAAAAGATAGTTTAATCATATGATCTACAAAATTAGAAATGTTAAAGCGGTTTCATAAAGAATTGTGGTTAAAAATGTTTAAGCTTGGAACACACTTTCATCAA
>JAAYTC010000219.1 GCA_012518155.1 Bacteroidales bacterium
CAAGCCGAACACGGGCCCGATAGCCAAGTAGTCCTCCTATCGGATGATAAGAAGGTGATCAAGGAGGTGAACAGGGAGATCGATCTGCAAGTAGAACGTTTACCGAGAAAAGATGTCGCCGAAAAGGCACTCAAAAACAGCAAGGCGATCCTGTTCAATAACCTCGAAGAATGCATGGAGTTCAGCAACTACTATGCACCAGAACACCTTATCCTGGCGACCGAGTTCCCTACCCTGTTGGCACGCGAGGTGATCAACGCGGGGTCGGTCTTCCTCGGCAATTACAGCCCCGAAAGCGCGGGCGATTACGCGAGCGGTACCAACCACACGCTGCCGACGGGGGGCAACGCCAAAGCCTACAGCGGGGTATCGCTGGACAGCTTCGTGAAAAAGATCACCTTCCAGCATATCACTGAAGAGGGGGTGGCAAGCATCGGGACAGCCGTGGAAGCGATGGCCGAGGCAGAAGAACTGTACGCGCATAAGAACGCGATGACTTTGCGGTTGGGGTCTATCGTGAAGAAGAACCTGCCACCCGCCAGCACCCATCCCTTGCTCGCCAAGGGAGAAGCAACAATAGACTCCCCATCTACGACCGCCTACAACGAAGGGACGACCGATGAAAATATCGATGAAAACCCCGAGGGGAGAGAGGAGGAGAATGAGCAGTTTTGATATCGGGTCGCTCGCGCGGCCCAACATCTTGGCATTGAAACCTTACTCCAGCGCGAGGGACGAGTTTACAGGCGCTGAAGGGATATTCTTAGACGCGAACGAGAACCCGTTCGGCAGCCGTAACCGGTACCCCGATCCGCACCAACGGGAACTGAAAAGAGTGCTTTCGGAACGAAACAGTATCCCCGCGGAAAATATTTTTATCGGGAACGGGAGCGACGAGGTGATCGACATGGTGTACCGGGTCTTCTGCGAGCCGTCGCACGACCGGGTGATCATCTGCCCGCCTACCTATGGCATGTACGAGGTATCGGCCAATATCCATAACGTGGCGTTGGTAGAAGTGCCGCTCACCGAGCAGTTCGAACTTGATATCGACACCATCCTCTCCCACCCTGCCAAGGTGGTGTTCGTCTGCTCGCCCAACAACCCGACGGGCAACCGTCTGAAAAACGTGGAGCGGTTGCTCTGCGAATTCAAGGGGATCGTGGTGGTGGACGAGGCGTATATCGACTTTTGCGACGATCCAGGTTTTGCAGGAAAGGTGCAGGAGTATCCCAACCTGATCGTGACTCGCACCTTTAGCAAGGCGTGGGGACTGGCCGCGGCGCGCGTGGGCATCGCTTACGCGAGCAGGGAGATCATCGCCTTGATGGATAAAACGAAGCCGCCTTACAACGTGAGCGCGCTCAACCAAGAGGCGGCGTTAAAAGCCCTCTCTGAACCCGGCAAGTTCCAAGAACGGCTCAACATTCTCCTTGAGCAACGGGGATTGCTTGAAGTGGAGCTGATAAAACTGCCCATCGTACGGAAGATATACCCCTCCGACGCGAATTTCCTGCTGATGAAGGTGGACGGGGCCAACGAGTTATACCGTTACCTGGTGGAGGAGAAGGTGATCGTGCGCAACCGCCACTCGGTGGTTCCCGATTGCATCCGCGTAACGGTGGGCACGCCCGAAGAGAACCGTGCCTTATTGCAAGCATTGAAAAAATATAACGATACAATATGAAGAAAGTACTATTCATCGATCGGGACGGCACCCTGATCATCGAGCCGGAGGACGAGCAGATCGACTCGTTCGAGAAGTTGGAGTTTTACCCTCACGCGTTTCAATACTTAGCGCGCATCGCGAACGAGCTGGAATACGAGCTGGTGATGGTAACTAACCAGGACGGACTGGGCACCTCCTCTTTCCCGGAGGATACCTTCTGGCCGGTGCATAACTTGATCATGAAGGCGTTCGAAAACGAGGGGGTGCGCTTCAGCGAGGTACTGATCGACCGATCTTTCCCGCGCGAGAACCTGCCCACCCGCAAGCCGGGCACGGGCTTGGTGACTCACTACATGAAGGGGAACTACGATCTGGAGAACTCGTTCGTGATCGGCGACCGGATGACCGACGTGCAACTGGCGCGGAACATGGGGTGTAAGTCGATCTTGTTAAGTGATCAGCAAGACACGGAGGCCACGTTAACAACGACCGACTGGAGCAAGATTTACCAGTTCCTGAAAGAGGAGCCCCGGAAGGGGAAGGTGACGCGGGTGACTCACGAAACCAACATCACGGTGGAGGTGAACCTTGACGGCAACGGCAAGAGCCATATCTCCTCCGGACTGGGGTTCTTCGATCATATGCTGGAACAGATTTCCCGTCACGGGAACATCGACCTCACGGTACAAGTGAAGGGCGACCTGCACGTGGACGAGCACCATACCATCGAGGACGTAGGCATCGCGCTGGGTGAAGCATTCTATCAAGCCTTGGGCAGTAAGAAAGGGGTGGAACGATACGGGTTCCTACTGCCCATGGACGATTGCCTGGCGCAAGTGGCCATCGACTTCGGGGGGCGGCCTTGGTTGATG
>JAAYTC010000220.1 GCA_012518155.1 Bacteroidales bacterium
TACAACCAAATACCGGGAGAGTTTTTTTATAAATAAAAATATACAAGAAGAAATGGTTGGACAGTATACAGGGTTATCAATTCAATATAAACAATTCGGTTGAGTCGAAAAAACACAAGCAAAGCAAACCTTTCGGTGGAATCAAAAAACAGAGGAAATAGTGTCGGATCAATGGTCAATAAGTAAAAAAGAAACGATGAATCAATTAGCATTACCCCTTTTCAATAATTGCAGTACCCCTTGTTGTATGACGATGTGTTGTTGTATGGCCATGGCCGTGCAATGCAGGTGTCACGTATCAGGTAAGGGGTAGTAGTATATAAAACAAGAAAGTTAGAACTCCACTGGTGCAACACCGGTGGAGTTTTTTTATGCAAACATCTATTTAAAAAAATAAACAGCAATGAGAAAAATCAGATTAATCCAGTTCGCTTTCGCGCTGCTTTTCATTTCAACCAGCGCCATCGCTCAACCCGGCTCAAAACAAGAAATAAACATCAAGAGTGCCCGTTTCGCGGCCCCACTCGTGGAGAAGTGGGCCGATGAATACGAAAAAATAAACCCGGGGATAAACATTTCCGTTTCAACCCAATCAACAGATGAAGGGGCCGATCTACAATTTGTAGGGTCGGAAAACAACGCCGATACCAAGCAAACCGGGCAAGCGGTAACCTACACCGGCCGGTACGCCTTACTCCCGATCGCCAACGTGAGCAATCCCCTCTTGAGTGAGTTGAGCAAGAAAAGGTTAAACAGCAAGCGTCTCCAGGATTTCTTCTTCTTGGAAGAACAGATCGATGGTACCACCGATTCGTCGGAGGACCACGAGGTCACGATCTACTCGGGAAACAACGCCGATTCGTTCGCCGGGCTCTTCGCTTCTCATTTCGGGTATTCCCCGGCAGACATCAAGGGAAGGAAGATATCGGGCGACGACATCTTCTTGATCAACGCGGTGCAGAAAGACCAAACGAGCGCTGCCTTCAACTCGCTAAATTATATCTTCGATCTGGAGACTCGGAAATTAAAAAGTGATGTCGCCCTGCTTCCGCTGGATATAAAACGAGGCCAACACGAAGTACTCCAGGAGGCGGATGCCGACAAAACGATTGAACTCTTAGAGAACGAATCGATTCCGCTCATTCCCGTGGAGCATATAGGATTCGTTAACCAGAACGAGAATGCCGCGGCAAAGGAGTTTCTACACTGGGTTTTATCGGAAGGTCAAAAATTCAATCACGCGTTTGGCTTCCTTCAAACAGAGGCGGAGATCCTATCCGCGCAACTTAAAGAGATTTCAGAACCGCATTACACCGAGAAGTTCTGAGGCATTAAAAAGATAAGCGCTCCCATTAGCCAATTTGCAGTCGGACTTGGGAGCGCCTATTTCTAAACGAATTAGAATATGACAAATATATCATTTATTTTCAGGAACACACGGCTGTTCCGCTCGCTAAGAAAAGAGTTTTACGCTTTTTTAATTCTTATTTCATGTTCCTTAGGCACTTACGCGCAACAAACGTTGCACGGCACGGTAGTGGATAGAAACAACGAACCGCTCCCTGGGGTAAGCGTGGCCATCTTGTCTACCACCGAGGGAACAGCCACCGATATCGACGGGGAGTTTAACTTCACCACCGACCAATCGCTTCCATTGACTCTCTCCATCAGCTTCTTGGGATTCAGGACACAGGAGATTGACGTGTACGATGCGAGCGAGGGTATTCACGTGGTGCTTTCGGAAGAGGCAAATATCCTCGGAGAGATCGTGGTTACCGGAGTGGCCCAAGGTACCTCAAGAAAGACACTGCCTTTCGCGCTCACTAAAATAGACAATGAGCTGATCAACACTGTTCCGGCCACCGATGCTTCTACTTCATTGCGAGGCAAAGTAGCAGGATTACGGATAGACCAATCGGGAGGAAACCAAGGTGCCTCCGTATACTTAAGAGGTTCCAAATCGGTGGCGGGCGATATCGAACCCCTCATCGTGGTGGATGGATTTGTCACCGGTTTACGATTGGCGGATATCAATCCCAACGACATCGAATCCATCGAGGTAGTTAAAGGAGCCGCTGCTTCTGCACTGTATGGCACGAGGGGAGAAGGAGGTATTATACAGGTACTTACCAAAAAAGGGAGGAAAGACCGGAGAGTGGACGTTGTGATCGATAACGAGGTCGGTTTCACCGATATCCTACTGCTACCTCCCGTGTCAAAGTATCACCACTATAAGGTGAACTCGGATGGTTCGTTCCTTCTGGTAGACGGAGCCCGGGTGATCGATTACAAGGAAAACGGCTTCTCTGTGAACCTCCATCCGTACCGGCAATTTCACGACA
>JAAYTC010000221.1 GCA_012518155.1 Bacteroidales bacterium
AAGGAGTGGGAACAAGAAAAGGAGGAACGCTACTCCCGGGTGGAAGAGGTATATCACAGGGAGCCGTTTGCAGCTGATGTGTCTGAGGGGAAAAACGATCCAATATATAACGCGCATAGTTATCACACGAAGTGTCCCTATAAGGCGATAATGCGTTTTATTCTATATTACACGAGACCGGGAGATTTAGTTCTGGATTCTTTTGCAGGTACAGGTATGACAGGTGTTGCGGCCCATATGTGCGGTGATAAACAAGTTGTATCCGATCTGGGATATCATGTAGCGGATGATGGAGGGATCTATGAAAAAAACGGCAATGAACTCAAGCGTGTTTCGGAGTTAGGTCCGAGGCGATCCCTACTAATTGATTTATCTCCGGCTGCCTCTTTGATTAGTTACAATTTTAACGCAAATACTGACGTTTTGGCCTTCAAGACAAAGGGGGCTAGAATACTGTCGGAGCTTAAGAATAGGTACGGATGGATGTACAAGACATTGCATTCAGCCAGTGAGGAGAAAATCGGGAATCTTTGTGAAAAAATTTCCGAAGCTAGAAGCGGTGCAGAGATTGAATCAGTGATGGATAGTAGCCAAGCTACCTTTGGAAACATAAACTATATTGTATGGAGCCATGTCTACTCTTGCCCCAATTGTGGTGAAGAGATGAATTATTATGATTTCGCATACCACAACAATCAATTGAAAGCGGCTACTGTATGCATCTCCTGCGATGCTCAAGTCCCCAAATCAGAACTAGAACGCGTGTGGATAACAAAATTCGATCCCATAGCTGGTCAACCTGTTAGAATGTTGAAAGAGATACCAGTTTTGATTAACTACTCAGCGGGTAAAAAGCGCATGGAGAAGAGGCCGGACGAGTTTGATCTATTAGTAGCGGATAAAGTGGCGACTTTTGTCGAGCTTCAGGGTAGGACACCGATCCATAAACTTCAAATTGGAGAAAAAACCGGTGAACCCCTTAGAGTTGGCGTTGACGCCGTTTATAAGTTTTATTCTGCACGAAATCTGATTGGATTGGTTGACTTCTTATATACTGCTAGCACCCTAGACGAACACCTGAGGAATTTTTGGCATGGTAGCGTTCTACCCAAATTGACAAAAATGAATAGGTATATGCCACAACACGGGAGTAGAGCTCTCGTTGGCCCAATGGCGAACACATTATATTTACCACCGCTTTTCGTCGAGAACAATTTTATTAACCAACTAGAATTTCAATTCAAGAAATTGCTGAAAGGGTTGGGAAACCGATTAGGCAACTGTATTAGTACCCAATCAGGCCACGATATTGACGTACAAGATGATACGTTTGATTATATCTTCTTAGATCCTCCTTTTGCCTCCAACATAATGTATTCTGAGCTGAACTATATCAGGGAATCTTGGATGAGGATATTTACCGCCACTAATGCCGAAGTAATTGAAAACAAGACGCAAAGTAAGGGGTTGGGCGAGTATAAATCCTTATTAAGTTCGTGTCTATCGGAAGCTTATCGAGTTCTTAAGCACGGTCGGTGGATTACCATGGAATTTTCTAATACTAAAGCTACCGTTTGGAATATTATTCAGCAAGCCTTGCAGGAGGCAGGATTTGTTATTGCTGGTGTTGACTTGTTGGACAAAAAAAGGGGTGGTTTTCACTCCATGATTGGAACCATTGCAGTAAAACAGGATCTCGTCATATCCGCTTATAAACCATCGAAGACAATGGTTGAACAAATGAAAGAAAAAGAAAATACTGAAGAATCCGCTTGGATATTTACGCGAAATCATCTGAAGCAATTGCCGGTATTTGTAGGAAGAAAAGGTGAGGCGGAGCCGATTGTGGAGCGTACACCTAGGATGCTTTTTGACCGTATGGTCGCTTATCATGTCCAAAATGGCTATTCAGTGCCCATCTCATCAGCAGAGTTTCAAGAGGGCGTAGCCCAACGTTTTCCCATGAGAGATGGCATGGCTTTCTTAGAGACACAGGTCACCGAATATGACAAAAAACGTCTTTTGG
>JAAYTC010000222.1 GCA_012518155.1 Bacteroidales bacterium
ACCTCGGGCATTGGGTTGTTGGCAAGCGCGGCAGTGAACGATATGTAGGCGTCATCGAAAAGTCCTAACTGCCGCTGCATGATCCCTAGATTCAATAACAAAACCGGATTATGTTCGTTCGCCGGATCCAACGACATCGCCCGCTTCAACGCGAAAGCGGCACTATCCAGTTTATTTTCTTCGATATAATGCGCCGATTGGTCTACCCATCCCATGTAGTCACGCGTTTGTGCCGAAGCCGCGAGGGTATAGGTAGCAAAAAGTATAATAAATAGAATTTTCATTTCATTTTGTCAGGTAATGGAGTGCAAAGATATAGGTAAATTTCATTTGAATCGCGTAAGCGATTAAAAATTAGCACTTATTATGGGAATCAAAGCATCGTCTCTGCCGCGATAATGAACGGGGTCTATAGTTTTTTTGTATTTTTGCAGCGGTATCTACAATCTAAAGAAAAAAGATGGTATTGCTTCAAACTATTGTTCCTGCCGATAGCATCGCGGTTGTCCCGACCGATGCGGCCTCGTTTGGCCGGTTAATTAAAGAGGGCGATTATCAACAACTGATGGATAATATGCTTACATGGGGACTCGACCTGTTGGTGAATATCCTCATCGCGGTGGTGATTTTTGTAATTGGCCGCTTCCTTATTATCAAGATCGACAAGTTCGTGGGGAAGGTGATGAGAAAGAGCTCGTGGGACGTGGTATTGAAAGGGTTCTTGCGCAGCGTGATCCAGACATTCCTCTTCGTGGTACTGTTCATGATTATCATCAACGCGGTGGGAGTGAAAACTGTTTCTATTGCTGCTATCATAGCCGCGGTAGGATTGGCAGTGGGGTTGGCCATGAAAGACAACTTGGCCAATTTCGCGGGCGGGGTGATGATTCTTTTGAGCAAGCCCTTCCGCGGGGGAGATTTCATTCGGGCGCAGAACTTGGAGGGGACAGTGGAGAGTATCGGTATTCTCCATACCGTGCTGCGTACCGCGGACAACAAAACCATCTACATCCCTAACGGGCCGCTCTCTACCGGGAGCATCGTCAATAACAACAGCATCGACGGTATCCTTCGCACAGAGATCATTGTCAACGTGGATTACGGGAACGATATAGAGAAGGTGAAAGAGCTGATGCTGGCGATTGCAGATAAGCACTCGGGGATACTAAAGCATCCCGCCCCGTTTGCACGTATGACCAAGATTAACAATAACTCCCTCGAGTTTACCTTTCGGGTATGGGCCCGTAAGAGCGATCTGAGTAGTGTGAAGCATGACATCGGCGAAGCGGTCTACCGGGAGCTTCACGAGAACGGAATGATCACACCCAAGTAGTTTAATTAGTACTCCGAGCTAAAATGGAAGCGGATGTTTTTGAAATCCTGCTGCGCCATCATCAAAATGTAATTCGACTCCGCCAGGAAGACATCCCTACCCTCTTTATCGTGCGCCATGTACTGGTATTTTCGCTTCTTGAACTCCTCTAACTCCGACGGGTGATCGCTCTCGATCCAGCACGCCTTATAAAGGTTGATAGGCTCCCAACGGCACTGCGCCCCGTACTCGTGCAACAGACGGTATTGGATCACTTCAAACTGGAGTTGTCCGACCGTCCCGATGATTCTTCGTCCGTTAAATTGGTTGGTAAAAAGTTGAGCAACTCCCTCGTCCATCAGCTGTTCTACCCCTTTCTGGAGCTGCTTCGATTTCATGGGATCGGCATTCTCGATATACTTGAACATCTCAGGCGAGAAGCTGGGCAACCCCTTGAAATGCAGTTCCTCCCCCGAGGTGAGCGTATCCCCGATCTTGAAGTTCCCGGTATCGGGGAGGCCGACGATATCGCCGGCGAACGCTTCGTCCATGATCTCTTTCTTCTGGGCCATAAAGGCGGTGGGGGAAGAGAAGCGCATCATCCGGTTGAACCGCACGTGTTTGTAGTTGACATTCCGCTCGAACCTGCCGGAGCATATTTTCACGAAAGCTATACGGGACCGGTGATTGGGATCCATGTTCGCGTGTATCTTGAACACGAAACCGGAAAAATCCTTCTCGTAGGGATCTACCTCTCGCTCAATCGCCTCGATGGGACGAGGTGACGGGGCGATCTCCACGAAACAGTCCAACAACTCTTTTACCCCGAAGTTGTTCAAGGCAGAGCCAAAGAATACCGGGGCAAGGTTACCGGCAAGGTATGTTTCACGGTCGAACTCAGGGTACACCTCCGTGATCAGCTCCAAATCGTCACGCAACTTGTCCGACAAGGATGCACCAAGGTGTTGGTTTAACTCCGCCGCATCAATATCAAGGTGAATCGACTCGGTCACCACCTGTTTACTCGGTTTATACAGGTCGAGGCTGTTCCGGTGCAGGTTGTACACTCCCTTGAAGCGCTCCCCCATTTCGATGGGCCAGCTCAACGGGCGGACATTGATTTTCAGTTCCTCCTCCAGCTCGTCGAGAATCTCGAAGGGATCCCTTCCCTCTCGGTCGAGTTTATTCACGAAAATCATCACCGGCGTGTTCCGCATACGGCAAACCTCCATCAGCTTGCGGGTCTGGGTCTCTACCCCCTTTGCCACGTCTACCACCACGATCACGCTATCCACCGCCGTGAGCGTACGGAAGGTATCCTCCGCGAAGTCCTGGTGCCCCGGTGTATCGAGGATATTAATCTTGTGGGCATCATAGTCGAATCCCATGACGGAAGTGGCGACCGAGATACCGCGTTGTTTCTCGATCTCCATCCAGTCGGAAGTGGCGGTCTTCTTGATCTTGTTCGATTTTACCGCACCTGCCACGTGAATGGCCCCTCCAAAAAGTAGTAATTTTTCTGTTAGCGTGGTTTTCCCCGCGTCGGGGTGGCTTATCACGGCAAACGTGCGCCGACGCTCTATCTCTTTTTTCAACGACATCTTTTGTTCTCGTCTTTGACTTGAATTTCTATATACTTAATTTTCAATCTTCTCGCTTATCTTTTATTTCCCGAATGCAACGCTCCAGTGCCTCTTCCCATCCAGGGATCTCCACGTGAAACGTATCGCGTATTTTCGAGGAATCCAGCACGCTATACGCGGGTCGTGGAGCGGACGATCCATACTCTTTGGTTGAGATGGGAAGCACCTCGCATCCCTCGATACCTGCCAGCTGTTGTATGGCTCGGGCAAAATCGAACCAGCTCGTCTCGCCCCGGTTCGCGAAGTGATAAATACCGTTTTTCCACTCCTGATGTTCCTCCGTGTATTGAAGGATATGCACGATCATCTCTGCCAAATCGGCCGCGTAGGTCGGCGAACCCCGCTGGTCGTCCACCACGGTCAGCCGCTCCCGTTCCTTCATCAGCCGGATCATTGTCTTCACGAAATTGTTAGCAAATCGCGAGAAAAGCCATGAAGTACGAATAATTAGCCAGTCGCCCCCCACCGCCTGCAACGCCTCCTCCCCTTTCAGCTTCGATTCGCCATAGACGGATAGAGGATGGGGCTCGATCGCTTCCGTGTAGGGGGTGGTCGCTTGCCCATCGAACACGAAGTCGGTGGACAAGTGAATCAGTTTAGCCCCTCTATCGCGTGCGACTCGTGCCACGTTTTCCACGGCCGCGGCATTCACGGCAAACGCCTTTTCTCGTTCCGTCTCCGCTTTATCCACCGCGGTGTAGCCGGCACAGTTAATGATGTACGGCACCGCGTGATGAACCACGTACCGATCCACCTGATCGATATCGGTAATATCGAGGCTGTCCGCGTCGGTAAAAAGAAACCGGAAAGGAAGCCCCACTTGCTCGGACAGCTTCTTTAATTCGCTGCCTAATTGGCCATGGGCACCGGTGACCAGCACGTTCTTCTGCACCAACCCGTAAAAAAACTGCTGCTTGGAAGTCACTTTTTCCGTTCCGCCCAAATGCTTGGATGTTCCTGTATAAATCGCCATAAATTGTTTTCCTCCCTACTTCTTCTATTGATCTTCCGGGTCCTGGTCGATCGTTTTATATTTAACGGAGAGTAACCGCAGCAACGCGGTAATTTGGTTCACCGCGGCTTCCGTCTCCTTTGAAATCTCTTTTTTCTGAAGTTTCAGCAAAAGATAGCCGTAAAGGGCGGTAAAGCATGTCTCCAGTTCCGGTGCGTCGGGGTCTCCCGATTTTGTCCGCAGTGCCACGATATGTGGCAAAGTGTGGTAATACACCGCGATGTATTCCGATTCCTTCGGGTCTTTCAGCAGGCGCAGGTGAATATCTGTGAGGTCGATAATAATGTTCTTATTGATCTGAAGGTGTCCTTTTTCCTGCACTCCTTCCGACTGCATCATCATGATGAGGCCCTCGTACCAATCCCTGGCTTGTACTCGCTCCTCGGTGGTCTGGTATACCGGAAGGATCAGCGCTTCTTCTATCTTATCGATATCGAAATGGTAGGCGCGCAACAGATCCTCCACCTGCCACATGAAAAGGAGGTACTCGGCAATATTGTCTTGTTTCTTTGGAATTTTCATCGTTACACGGGTCACGAAATCAGGCATAATTCACGGAAAACGCACGCGACTACCCTGAATATCGTGATGAAATAGTAAATTTGTCACAAAATTACAACAATATGCGCAACTACCATGCCACAACGACAAGATATTTAATCCATGATGGTGTGATGATACGTTTTCACCGGCTCGCACGTCGGTTATATGAGTATGGACATTGTTGAATACAAAAGAATCGTGGTCGCACTGCGCCCGTCACTGCTCTCTATCGCCCGCCGCATCGTGGGAAACAACGAGGATGCGGAAGACGTGGTACAGGATGTGTGCCTAAAAATATGGCACGGCCGAGAGAGTTTCAACAAGCTCGACAACGTGGAAGCTTACAGTACCACCATGGTGAAGAACTTGAGTATCGACAAACTACGGGCACGGAAACCATACTCCGACGAAATGGAATTGCTGGGCAAGGCGGACGAAGCACGGCTGCCCGATTCACTGCTCGAGGTAAAGGAGGTGCAAGAAGCCATCCGACGGATTATCGCGATGCTCCCACCCCTTCAACAACGTATCTTGCAAATGAAAGATTTAGAAGGATATGAGACGAGCGAGATTTCTGAAATCACCGGGATCGCACCCGAAGCGGTACGTAACAACCTTTCGAGGGCCCGTAAACGGACGCGGGAACTTTACGTGATGTACTATCAAACACAACAAACAGCAACAGAATGAAAAAAGAGATACAACAGCTACTCGACCATTACTTCGAAGGACTCACCTCGGCTGAGGAAGAGAAGGCGTTGCGTCGTTATTTTGCCGAAGAGGACCTTCCGGAAGAGTTAAAACCCTTGATCCCACTGTTTCGATTCATGGACGATGAAGCTACGGCACTGGCGGTGCTTAACGAGGTGAGACAGGAAAGCAACGGGTCGCCACGCCGTACACCCTTCATATTGAGAAGGCTCCGCACCGTGGCTGCCGTGGCAGCGGTACTGTTGATGGGCATTCTTTTGGTAACACGACCCGAGAAATCCTCTCCAACCAACGGCAGCTACGCGTGGGTGGATGGAAAGCAGGTTACCGATCCGGTAGCGGTGCAACGCCACGCGGAACAATCGCTCGGAAGAGTTATCTCTGGCCAAGACTTGATGGAGGAGCAATTAAATTTCGTGCTGGAATGAAAAACAGCGTGAAACCATTTGTCAACACATCGAAACCGGTAGCATAAAAAAAATATAAAGAAAATGAAGAAAATGAATCATCTCCTTCGTCTTTTCGTGGCGTCGCTGTTATTGTTGCTGTTCGCTCCCGGCCTGCACGCGCAAGAGGGGCTCCAGATAGGAGCTATTTTTGAAAAATATGGCAAGCAGAAAGGATCCACGATGGTAGTCCTATCCAGCAAGGCACTTCATAATTACCGGCTGGATCTATACAAGGGGATCACCCTGAAGTATAACGAAAAAATGCTGGATGAGATACAGCACTACCTGGAATTGGACAAGAAACAGGCACGCCAAATAAAAGAGGTCATCAGCAACGGTATCATCACGTCGGGGTATTATCAGCTCACCGATGAGGAAAGTCCGCTGAACCGGTATATCCTTTTTAAGATGGGAGACGACGGTACCGCCACCCTCATCTACATGGAGGGTGGAAAAGAATCGGAAGAGCTGGTTAACAAGCTATTTATTAAAAACTAACACATATATAAAAATGAAGAAAATTGCATTTATCGTCGCTTTATTACTGCCAGCTCTCTACATGGCAGCCTCTTCGACTCTTCCGCTCGACACAACGTATCGCGCTGGCACCTCATGCCCGATCGACACAACGTTTCGCTACCTTGATCGTGCAGTGGTTATTTCCGAGAAAGAGGATGAACTGAACGTCTCGATCTATCGCGTCACCGAAAGGGGCGACACCGTGGAGAGTTATAAGATGTACGAGGGAATCTTTACGGATAACCGGAGCATCGAACGGCGATACGAGGGCAGCTTCGAAATCTCGGTGCCCGACATCTTCAAACCCAAGAAGCAACGTCGCCCCAGCCGTTCGCATTGGGCCGGGTTCGGGGTGGGTTTCACCAATCTTCCGGTGGGTTTTGATTTCGACGGCGAGCTCTCTTCCATCATGAACCTCAGCCGATCATTGCAATACAACCTCAATTTCATTGATGGTTCGTGGCGGTTGGGTGACAGCAATTTCTCGGGCATCACCGGTATGGGCATCCAGTTCAACGCCATCCATTGGCAAAATAACAAGGCAATCGAGGTGGAGGATTACCACTCGGTAATCACAACCGCCGAGCCGGGCAGCGAATACCGCCGCTCCCGCCTGCACTATACCTACTTGACGTTCCCATTGCTTATCGAGACGAACTGGAACATTGGGCGAGGATCGCACTTCTTTGTGAACACGGGGGTGGTAGGAAAAATAAAAACAGCCTCTTCGTCCCGTATCTGGTGGAACAACGAGGATGGTAAAAAGCAGAAAACCATGTTCCCAGGCGACCTCAACATCCGTCCCGTCACGCTCGACCTGATTGCCCAAGCAGGCATCAGCGACTTTGGGATTTTCGTCTCTTACACACCCTTCAACCTTTTCAGGGACAACCGGGGTCCAAAGGGGAATCAAGCCACCATCGGGCTGCAGCTCTATTTTTAACGCGTCTCTCGCGGAGTGGTCACATCCGTGAAAGCCGATCAATAGACTATTCTTATGAGACTTTTGCTGTACTCGGCAAAGTAAATAAAAAAATCGTACTTTTGTAGGAATAAAATGCAAACGTATGGTTAAGTATCACATCATAGAATCGGGCTATTTCCGCGGCGATGGCGGGGTGATGTTCGGCCCGGTTCCCAAAAAATACTGGTCGGCCAAGTACGAGGTCGACGATAAGAACATGTGCGTGATGTCGCTCCGCTGCCTTTTTATCGACACGGGCGAGCGTCGCGTACTCGTGGACGCGGGGCTGGGAAATAAGCATAACAGCCGGTTAAAATTCTACCAACCCTTCGATCAGAAGGATATCGCGGAGGAGATTCGGAGCATCGGTTACGCGCCGGAAGAGGTGACCGACGTGATCCTGACTCACCTCCACTTCGATCATTGCGGCGCAAGTACGGTATTGAATGAGCAGGGAGTCGCGGTACCTACCTTCCCCAACGCCACTTACCGGATAAGCTTGGCACAATGGCAAAACTACCGGAACCCGTCGCTCTTCGAAAAAAGCTCCTTCTTTGAAGACAATATTGAGCCGGTGTACGACGCGGGGCAGCTGCAGTTCGTATTAGAAGATATGCAGCTCGATGAGCATATACGTTTAGAATTGTACGACGGGCATTCGCCTGGGCAGATCGTGGTGCTTTTCGATACCGAAGAAGCCAATTACGCGTTCCCCGGAGATGTGGTTCCCACCTCGCTCAACCTAGCATTGAACTGGCTTTCGGCTTACGACAACAGCGTGGTAGTCGCCATGGATGAGAAGAAACGATTCATGGATAAAGCAAAAGAGGAACAGCGCACGCTGATTTTCTGCCACGACGCGTACACGGTATCGGCAAAAGTGTAATATACGGTTTACGAGTAATAACTCAACCGGCTTGTTATAAAACTGCTTTGTTACCAAACGAGCTTACTACTCAACGGGTTTGTTTTCAGCTTTTTTCAAGTTGATAATAACCACCCCGTTCTTTCCCTCTTCGCCGTACAAATCCAAAGCTGATTTACCTTTCAGCACGGAGATCGATTCAATATCCTTGGGATCGATCGAACTCACGTCAAACTCGCTGTCCATCTTTTCATTGTCTACTATATACAGAGCAGATTCTATCAAAACTTCATTTTTGGAACGTACGACCACTTTATTCCCATTGCCCCGCAACGAGTCCATTACCTCGTTTCCAATCGTGGCAACTTTATCATACGTGTTATCCGTTTTTCCCGAAAGCGTATCTTCCCGGTTCGTGCGTTCTGGGGTGGCAACCTCCAAATTAATGGACCCCATCTCCTTATTTTTTACTTTGGCCTTTGTCTCGATCAATATCACCCCATTCTCCCCTTCCTTCCCGTACAGATCAATGGCAGATTTATCTTTCAAGATCGAAATAGACGCAATATCATCTGGGATTAATTCGTTAAACTCTTCGGAGGTTACTTTCTTGTTGTCTATAAAAATTAGCGGCTTATTTTTTATAGCGTCAACACCTCTTATTATGTAATAATTGCCATCTCCCGTTTGAAATTCGCCATGTTCCTTAGAGTCAATTTCTATCGTGTCATCTACCGGATCTCTTAATTCAATATTGATCGTGTCATTCACTTGATTAAAAACAACGGTCTCCTTATCAGCTGCTTTATCTCGTTCTCTTCCGACAATTCTCGCGTTCATTTTCGGTACGGAAAGGGCAATCATAGCAAGGAATAATGCAGGAATAGTCAACGCGTAATTCCATCTTTTCTGTTGGTTTGTTCTGCTTTTCATCATCATAATAATTCGTTGGTGCAAGTCGCGCTGTCGAAAGTTATTTGCCAAAGCAAACTTTTGTTCCCCCACGCTTTTGCGGATTAATAATAGTTGATATTGTTTCGGGTCGATGTCTACTGCTAGTACGTGCGCATCGGCTTGATATTCGTGTACTGATTGAATTTCACGACGGAGCAACCACGAGAACGGATTGAACCAGAGCAGGCAGGTAAAAAGATCAAAGAGGATCAAGTCCCTCGCGTGTTTCAAACGGATATGGGCCTTTTCGTGGCGAAGGATCGCGTAATGATCGGCTAAAAAATCTTCATGCGAGAGCACCGCGTATTTCATCCAACTAAACGGGGAGATATTCTTGTTGCTTACGCACAATACCGTGCCGTCATCGAGCAGGTGTTTTTCCGATTTCCGAACAAGCACAGCAATTTGCCTCAATCCAATTAAGTAGCGGGTAACCGTGAGAAGCAGTCCCGCGACAAAAACAGTCATTAAAAGTGGAATCCATGGAATCGATAGCGAGGGGGTTATGCCTGCTTCCTCCGCCATGGACAGCATGGTGAAATCGATTGAAAGAGAATGAAGAAGGATCGGGTCGACTTCCTTTACAGGGAGTAAGTTGAACCGAAATAGCGGCAATAGGATTGTTATTGAAACAATAAACTGCAGCAGAACACGATTTATCGAGTGAAAAGTAGTTCTTGCAAAAAAGAGCTTGTAAAAGCCCCAAAACAGGCCCACCAACACAGATGCGCGTAACAGGTAATAGAGAAACGGTTCCATGATAGTCACTTTTTAGCGTTTAATCTTTCCACTTCATCTAGCAGCTTTCGCACCTCTTCCACGGAGATATCCTCTTCCTTGATAAGGGAAGTAACAACACTCAGGTATGAGTTATCGAAATACTTCTTCACCACATTCTTTAGCGTGCCATTTCGGTACTCCTCTTCACTGATGATCGCGAAGTAGCGATACGTGGTGCCAAATGCTTCGTGCGATAAGAAACCTTTCTCTTCCAGCATGCGGGCATAGGTGGACAGGGTATTGAAATGCGGCTTGGGATCAGGGTATTTCTCCACGAGCTGTTTCACGAACTGAGGACCCTCGTCCCAAAAGAAACGCATCACCTCCTCCTCTTTGGCTGTTAATTCTTTCATATCTATCTCGCTTTAAACCTGTTTTCAATATTACACGAGACGCCGAAACGGGCAGCATCCATTCATACCACAAATATAACTAAAATATTTCGTTATAAAACTAATTCCAATAGTTAAATAACTATGTTTTTTAGTTAAAGTTCAAGCAAAGAAAAAACCGACTGATAATCAATCGGTTCAACTAGTCATACTTCATCTCTGTCACCTCATATCTCAACATCTACATATAGCGATGCATTATCGTTTAATTTACCGAAAATGCTCATTAAAATTAGACATTTTCTCGCAACGGCACAATCCAAGCAAGCTTGGCTTCTACGCATTGCTTACCGAAAATGTTCGTTTAACATGCACAATCTGTTTGGGAATAGCAACTCCTGTCTTGTCGCTTTCCATGTTAGATTTCATCTCAATTTGCGGGAAGTCTTTATCAACAAATTCAACATCAAAATTTTCTGGTAATTTGTCTATTTCCGCATTATTTTCAATAAGATGATGCACAAAATCAAACGTCAAACTAATATTGCGCTCTATAATCTCTTTTTTTGTCATTTTCTTCTATTCAGTTTTTTAATATAATTATCTCTATACCATTGCCATCTATCCTTTAAATCTTGCTCTGCGTATTTTGATGCAGCCTTCAGATTATCCATTTCGATCGCTTTTTTCTCTTTATCTCCATTCGGAAACAGGACATCTCTATGAAAAAATCCATGTGCGCAATCATACCGAACAATCGCCAACCATTCTTCGTGTAAAAATGTTTCGTATTGATACATCACATCCAACAATATTCCATTATCTATAACCAATCGAACTCTCAATCGGTTCAACTGCTTCTATTTCAGACGCCCGTTTTTTTTCAGCGCCTGATCCAATATCCATTGAATTTGGCCGTTCACGCTACGAAACTCGCCGGCCGCCCATTTCTCGATCGCGTTCAACGTATCCGAGTCCAGCCGCAACGCGAAATTCCGGGTCGTTTTCTCTTTTTTAGCCATCGTTCTTCTGCTCCATCTTTCCAAGTTCTGTCAATACTGTTTCCAGGTAATCGGGTTGGTTTGTCCCAACCAATACCTTTCTCCCGTTTTTTAAAAAAAGTTCAACACCTATTTTCCCTGATACATTGTATGCTTTAGTACCGCGTTTACCGAAGCGAATGCCCCATCCACCGAATTCACGAAGAGGGTTATACCTTCTTATTTGCACCGAATCAATATCCCTCCAATCATAAAACTTATACCGCACATGAAACGGAGAATACTTGATATAAATACCATCACTATTTATAAAGGTCTTCAGCGATCCAGAAAGTAAATAAATCGATAGTAATAAAAATATCCCGGTAGTAATAATCAGCCCCGCATCACTCATGGGATTGTTACCGAAAGGTTTATTAAAGATAATTTGTAGAATAAACCCTCCTATAAAAAGAAGGTTTAAACCGACCATTATTGCCCATAACCACCATTGACGGAAGTGTTGTCGCTCAAAAAAATAAACATTCCTCTTTCTCATCGCCAATTATTAATTCTTCATTCTTAATTTTTAATTCTTCATTGGCACATTGGCACATTATTGATACAGCGTTCCCGTGTTCACTACCGGCTGGGCCGATTCGTCAGCACAAAGCACCACCAGCAAGTTACTCACCATCGACGCTTTCTTATCGCTGTCCAACTCCACGATATTCTCGTCGTCGATCCGCTCCAACGCCAGTTTTACCATCGATACCGCGCCTTCCACGATCTTTTCTCGGGCAGAGATGATCGCTTCCGCCTGCTGCCTACGAAGCATCACCGCGGCAATCTCCGGCGCGTACGCGAGGTAATTGATGCGGGCTTCCACCACCTCGATACCGGCCATTTCGAGACGAGAGTTCAACTCCTTCAGCAAGTTTTCGTTGATCTCTTCACCCCCCGACCGAAGCGTGAGCTCGTTATCAGAAACCACGTTGTTATCGTACGCGTACTGTCCCGCTACCTGCCGTAACGCGGCATCGCTCTGCACCGCCACGAAGTTCTCGAAAGCATCCATCTGCTTGCTTACCGTGTAAACCGTACCTGTCGTGCCGGGTTTCGATGCCGCCATCGTCTGCGCGTCAATCTCGAACATCGCCTTGTATGTATCCTTCAGCTTCCAGACCAGCACCAATCCTATTAAGACGGGGTTTCCCACCTTATCGTTCACCTTGATCGGATCGGCGTTCAGGTTGCGGGCGCGCATCGAAAGCTTCTTCTTGGTCATGAAAGGGTTTACCCAGAAAAAACCATTCTCCTTCAATACCCCCTTATACTTTCCGAAAAAGATCATCACGATCGCCTCATTGGGCTCCAGCTTAGTGAATCCCACCAATAGTATAATCCACGCGATCAGAAGAACTATCGCGGCGATGATTGCCCAAATACCCAACGTGAAAAGCCAACCGATGCCGCCGAGTAGCACCAACATCAAGAAAAGCATCGCGAAACCGTTCGACTTGAATCCCTTAAACGTAAACTCACTTGTTCTCATACAGATTAATTTAAAATGATATTATTTTAATATCACAAATATATCAACTATTATCTAACCACGCAAATTTTATTTGCATTATTTTTAATTGAAGTTTCGCATGTATCAATTATTACGATTATAGCTAAAAATGGGGCCTATAAATGTTTCATGGGGACCGGTTAGATAAAATAGGCGCAATCTGAGAAGATGCTTTGGCAGCATGTCGGGCGGTTCGCGATGTGTTAATTTTACATTCCAATTCATTTTTTATAATGGTAATTTGAAGTATCTTCGCGTTAAATTTGGCAGAAAGGGGTCAAATACCGCTCTATGAAGCAACTAAGCAGCAAGTTGCGCTATACTTGGGCACGCTAACCACGTGCATTAAGTAGAATGAAAAAACAGACAAACGTCGAATAATACAAATCGGTATATAAGTTATTGAAATGGACCTACAAATTTTAACTGTTTTCACGATCATCGCCGTTGCGATCGTCTTCTTTGTGTGGGGAAAGATTCGTTCCGACATTGTCGCCCTATCCGTACTAATTTCATTGGTTTTAACGGGCATACTTACTCCCGCGGAGGGACTGTCCGGTTTTTCCAACTCGGTAGTGGTGATGATGGTCTGTCTTTTTATCGTGGGGGGAGCTATCTTTCAGACGGGACTCGCGAAAATGATCAGCACCAAGATATTGGCCTTTGCAGGAGATAGTCAATACAAACTATTTATACTGGTAATGCTCGTTACCGGGGGTATTGGTGCCATCGTGAGTAATACCGGTACGGTCGCCTTGATGCTCCCTATCGTGATTAGCCTGGCCGCGGAAGCAAAGACCGATGCCAGACGGTTCCTGATGCCGATGGCTTTCGCGAGCAGCTTGGGATTGCTCACGCTTATAAGTACCCCACCTAACCTTATTATTAACGATACGCTCATCAACGGGGGATTCGAAGGGCTGTCGTTCTTCGCGTTTCTGCCCATCGGGATCATCACCATGTCAGTAGGCATTTTACTCCTATGGCCGTTAAGCAAGTTGCTCGTATCGGGAAAGGGTAAAGATAAGTCAGAAACAAAGAAAGATAAATCACTTACCCAGTTAGCATCGGAGTATCAGTTGGCCGATAATCTTTACCGGGTGACGATCGGGGAATCATCTCCTTTCATTGATAAGTCG
>JAAYTC010000223.1 GCA_012518155.1 Bacteroidales bacterium
CAACTGGGAAAGCACGTTCCTCTTCGCGGGAATGTTCCCCTTGGCGATTGCCATGGAGAAAACGGGAGCATCCACGCTTATCGCGAACGCGATCGTGAGCGGGTTGAGCTCCTACGGTTCCATCGCGGTACTGGCCGGTTTGTATGTGGCCACATCGATACTCACCATGTTTATTAGTAATACCGCGACCGCCGTTCTTTTCGCGCCGATCGCGCTTCAAGCGGCTGTATCTCTAGGGATTAGCCCGTACCCTTTCATGTTTACGGTAACGATCGCCGCGAGCATGTGCTTTGCCAGCCCCTTCGCGACCCCACCCAACGCGTTAGTGATGTCCGCCGGAAGGTATAAGTTCATGGATTACGTGAAAGTGGGTTTTCCCCTGCAATTCATCGTGGGTGTTATCATGATATTCGTGTTGCCGCTCCTCTTTCCGTTTTAAAACAGTAGCGAATTGGCTTTCCGTTTTCCGCGAAAAGGCGTACCTTCGCGGTAATTTAGAGGGATCTACTCAACATATTTAATTAGCACACGAATGAAGAGAATATTTTTTTTATCTATTGCAGTTATGACATTATTGGCATGCAATAATCAGCAGCGTCCCGGTGGGACGTCACGAGAAGCGGGAAGCATCTTCCTGGCCGAATACGACACACCGTTCGGAATGCCCCCGTTCGATCAGGTCGAATTCGAAGATTTCAAACCGGCCTTTTTGGAAGGTATCAAGCAGGAAGATCAAGAGATCGAAGCAATCGCTACCAATCCCGAGCCACCCACGTTCGAAAACACGATCGTGGCGATGGACAACAGCGGCCAAGTACTTTCAAGGGTTTCCCGTGTATTCTACGGGCTACGAAGTGCCGAGACAAACGACGATATCCAAGAGTTGGCTCGCGAACTTTCACCGATTTTGTCGGAACATAGCGACAATATCTACCTGAATGAGCAGCTGTTTAACCGCATTAAAACGCTGCACGACGATACCACGGGAATGAACCTCACAACCGAACAGTACCGACTGCTGGATAGGTACTACAAACGATTTGTACGTTCGGGCAGTATGCTTGATGAGGCGCAAAAAGATCGGTTACGGGAGATCAATAAAGACCTCTCCGCCGCTACCTTACAATTTGGAAACAACCTGTTGAACGAGACCAACGGGTATAAATTGGTGATCGATAATGAAGAGGACTTGGCAGGACTCCCCGAGGGAGTGATTGCCGCGGCAGCCGAAGCTGCAAAAAACCAAGGCGAAGAGGGGAAATGGGTTTTTGGCCTTCAGAAACCAAGCTGGTTACCTTTCCTACAGTATTCCGAGAAACGAGACCTCCGAGAGAAACTCTATAAAGCGATGTATACGCGAGGGGATAACGATAACGAAAATGATAATAAACAGATCATTAATGATATCGTGAACTTGAGGGTAGAGAAAGCCCAAATGCTGGGATACCCGAGCCACGCGCATTTTATACTGGAAGAGAATATGGCGAAAACGCCGGAAAACGTCTACAATCTGCTGAATGAAGTGTGGGAATACGCGCTGCCGCAAGCAAAAAAAGAGGCGGCCGCACTGCAAGCAATGATCGATGCAGAAGGGGGTGACTTTAAATTGGCGTC
>JAAYTC010000224.1 GCA_012518155.1 Bacteroidales bacterium
TACGTCTATTATATGGAGAAAAAACTGAATCGCTGGATAGATGCTTAACAAACTGCACAATATACGATCGGTCGCCAAGTACGAGAGCAAACTACTGATGCGAAGCTGGTTCTACCGGATCTTCCTCCTATTGGCAGTGCTGGTTTTGTGCGTGTTTAACTTTATAGCACTGGTATCACCCGATGGCGGTGGATTTTGGATAATGAAGGCGTTGCCCGCCAATATCCCTTATATTAACCTGATGCTGTTGAATACAGGACAGGCCATCATCGCGGTATTCCTCTCTTCCGAATTCTTGAAATCAGATAAAAAACTCGACACGTCGGAGGTGTTTTACGTGCATCCTCTCAGCAACGCGGAGTACGTGATCGGTAAAATATGGGGAAATACACGGGTTTTTATCCGGCTCGACCTATTTGTGATCTTGCTGGTGGTGACCTTTAATATAGTCTCCGGCGTGTCGGTCGACTGGATGGCGTACTTGGTCTATTTCTTGCTGATTTGCATTCCGACGTTGATCTATATTTTTGGTCTCTCGGTGGGGCTGATGCTTATCCTTAAAAACCAAGCAATCACTTTTGTACTTCTATTGGGATATATCGCGCTGACGCTGTTTTATATCGGCGATAAATTCTACTATCTGTTCGACTACATGGTGTATAACTTGCCGTTGGTGAAGTCGGAGATCGTAGGATTTTCGAACTGGGGCACGGTGATCAACCATCGCATGATCTATCTCTTGCTCGGATTGGGGTTTATCTGGCTCTCTATCTTTTTATTCAGGCGCCTGCCCAACTCCAAAAAGGCGAGTTATCGTTGGCTCGCGTTGTCGATCCTCTTCGGGGCAGCAGGGGTAGGAGCTGCCTACCACCACGTCTCTAGTTTCATGGAGGCAGCCGCGCAGCGCCAGCTCTACACCTATGTGAACAATCGATATGTAAATACACCAAAGATGGTGATCGATCGATACGATATCGACCTGAAGCAGCATCCGCGTACGATCTCCACGGAGGTTGAACTGCGAGGGGTGGCGTTGGAAAGAGCCTCTGTGTTTACTTTTTCCCTTAATCCCGGACTGGTGGTGAGTGAAGTGAGTGAAAATAATAATCCGTTGACGTTCACGCGGGACCATCAAATAGTGCTGATCGACTTCGGAAGAGTGATGGAGGCGGGGGACTCGATCCGCTTTAAAATGAAATATAACGGGAGCATCGATGAAGGATTTAGCTACCTGGATATACCCACCGAGATCTTAGAGGAAGAACACGCGAGCAGCATGTTCAAGATAGATAAAAAGTACAGTTTCCAAAATGAGAATTACGTGCTGTTCACACCGGAAACATACTGGTACCCGAGACCTGGGACTTCCTACAGTAGCGAGAACCCCGACTGGCAACAGGCTTATTTTAGCCATTTTAGACTGAAAGTGACCACCATAAATAACCTGAAAGCGTTGTCACAAGGAACCATGAAATGGCCGATCGTGAAAACCATCGAACAAGAAGGCGAAGAAGCTCCTTCCCAGGGAGAGGGCTGGGGTAGAAGAAGAGGTCCCGCGGACGAGGGATTAGATGGAAGTGCTCCCGCTGGAGAGAGAGAGGGACAAGTTTCTCGCGATATAAGGCCGGAAGAGAGGCAAGGGGAAAGGGACTCCGCTGAACGAAGACCCGGAGGAAGACAAGGAGAAAGGATCTCTAGCGAACGAAGACCCGAAGGGACCCCGGAGGGAAGGGGCCCTCGCGGTGAGAGAGCCGAACGAAGGGGACCGCGAGGAAAGAGCCCAGAAGGAATGAGGCCCGTGGGCGAACGAATGGATAGCGTGGGGCGGAGAGCAGAGGGCGATTCGACTACCCGGCAATCCCTGAGGCGGCCGAGAAGAGCTGTAGAGGACGATTCTACGATGAGGCGGTCCGCGAGAAGAATGGGAAGGCCGAATGAACGGGATTCGATGGATGATAGGCTCGCGAGACAAAGGCCGGTGGAACCTATGACCTCCCGACGCACGGAAGTGGTGTACGATAGCCTGTTTATTTATGAAACCGATTTCCCCACCCCTTCCATCGCGCTGATCATTGGGGATTACGAACAGAAAAGCATCGACGTGGATTCTACCCTTTTTAGTATATGGCACCTTAAGGGGCACGACTATTTTGCACCGATCTTTGAGCCGATCGTGGACACGATTCCCGCGCAAATCAGGGAACGCCGCCGATCCATCGAGACGGCCTACTCGCTGGATTACTCGTTTAATCGTTTCTCCCTGGTGGAAGTGCCCGTGCAGTTTTACAGTTACGCGCGTACATGGACACAGGCTCAGGAGGTAATGCAGCCCGAGATGGTGCTGTTCCCCGAAAAGGGGAGTTTGGTCAACGATGCGGATGTGGTAAGAGGGGTGACTAACGAGAAAAATTGGGCCGGGCGAGGGGGACAAGAGATCAGCGACGAAGAGGCGGCACTCCGGGTATTGAACCGGTTTCTGCGCTTGTTCGAGCGCACGGAAAGCAACGTCAACTGGTCGAACGAACGAGGAGCAATAAACGTGTCGGTGAAACCGAACCCCTATTTCCTGTTCCCTCAACTCTATAATTTCAGGTACAATATTTTCTCTTCCGAGTGGCCTATCGCCAACCGGCTGATCGAGCTCTACCTGCAGAATAAGTCGGACGATAGCAACTGGATGAGGCAGATGAACGGGATCAGCAACAACGAGAAAGCCAACCTGCTGATGGAGCAGTACGCGTTTAAAGAACTGCTGGCCGACGTAGAGCATCGAGACCTGTTGGATAACGTTACTTCCCTGAAAGCAAACTACCTGTTCGCTCCGGCCGAAACAAACACGGGGTACAGGGAGTTCAGGGACTCGCTGCGGACTGTATTGCAGCGAAACGTGTTCACCAACTTGCGCTTCGAGAGCTTGCTCGACACCTTGGGTATGATCGGGGACGCGGACCTACGGTCGCCACTCGACGAATGGAATCGGCCGACCAACCTACCGGTATATATTGTCGGGATGCCCGAGGTGATGCATATCACTAATCGTGACGGGGAGGTGTTCGTGGTGAAGCTACAGGTAACCAACGATTCGGAGTATGATGGGGTGACGCACGTGGAGGTGCAGTTCGGAGGGCGTCAAGGGGCGGAATTTTACGATCCTCGGGCACAACGAAAGGTGCCTTTCAAAGCGGGCGAAACGAAGAACCTGGTCTCGGTGTGGGATGAGGCACCGCGGGCACTCTATGTGAACACGCTGATTTCAGCTAACTTGCCAAGTGCTGTCAGCCTGCCAATCAACCAAATCACCCGGGAGCGAAACAGGCCCATCGAAGAAGAGGGCGATTTCATCGTGCAGAATGCCACGTATAGTATACCGGGAGAGGTGATTGTAGATAACGAAGATTCCACGCTGTTCCGGTTATCGGCTCCCGAAGTAGTGGGCCTCTTGCCGCAGTGGCTGGATCAAGTAGACGATAA
>JAAYTC010000225.1 GCA_012518155.1 Bacteroidales bacterium
GGGCTTTTTCGTGGGGCATGAGAATCAAATCCCGGTGGACTTCGAGGAGATAATCGCGTCGATAGCTCCCCGTCCCGCCTTGCTAATTGCTCCAGAACGAGATAAAGATGCTCACCCGGGTGACATCCGCGATCTCGTGGAGAAGGTAAAAAAAGTGTATGAACTCCACGACGCGTCTGAAAATCACGTTCAACTATTCATGCCGGACGATTACAATCGATTTTCCACGGTTTCACGCCAAAAGATGTACAGCTGGCTGGAGAAGTTGCCTGACCTCCCGGTGGTGACCTCGATGGATGAGCCTGACACGGGAAAAGCGCTTGCTGAAGATGCTGCTTGGTGCTGGTTTTCAGATCCAAGGACGGTGTATCACCACGGAGAAAAAGAAGCCGTTTATTTTGGCTACATCAACTCCAAGGGGGATGTAAAGATCCAATCGCTCGATTTAAAATCGAATGAAACCCATGAGTTCACGTTGCACGAAAAGCTGCAAATCGACGACCACAATGTCCCCGCCATCGTACTCCTCCCCGATGGTAAACTCCTGGCATTTTACTGCGAACACAACGGCAACATATTCATGAGGAAGAGCAAGAACCCCGAAGATATTCGCGCGTGGGAAGAGGAGGTGATTTTACTTCAGAAAGACGCGAAAAACCAATACTGCTACGTCAATCCTGTTATGCTAAGCGAGGAGGATAACCGCATCTATCTTTTTGGCCGAAACGTGGTGCGCAACGATAAAGGAACCTATACCGATACCCGCACCTACTGCATTTATAGCGACGACCTTGGCGAAACATGGAGCAAAGAGTTAAATATACTGGACAACCTCGGGTTAAACAGTCGCCAGTACTTTAAAGTGGCGACCGACGATCGATCGAGAATCGATTTTTTATTCACGAACGGGCACCCCTCGCAGCAGGAGAATGTATCGGTGCATCACATGTATTACGAGAATGGTAATTTCATGCAAACCGATGGTAGCTATATCGCGTCGTTCGAGAAAGATAAGCCGGTGGGGATCGATCAAATAAATAAAATTCACGATGCCGAAAAAGAGTCCGTACGCGCGTGGATTTGGGACATCGTGCTTGATAAGGAAAACAAACCGGTAATCACCTACACTTTGTACCCTTCCCCAACGACACACCTCTATTATCATGCTCGCTGGGATGGTAGCAAATGGATAAAAAACGAAATTGTGGATGCAGGGAAATACATCACGATTTTGAGGGAGAACGACAAGCTACGCGAACCGCATTATTCAGGCGGACTCGTGTTGGATTACAACAACCCGAACACGATTTTTCTATCCCGGGAAATAAATGGCACGTTCGAAATCGAAAAAAGGACCATCAACTTTCGAGGCGATCAAACGATAACACCCATTACCTCGAGCTCCAAAGCGGATAATTTAAGGCCCTACTTGGTAGCAAAAAAGGAGAAGGGCCCTTCTCTTTTATTATGGATGGAAGGCCATTACTATCATTACACCAATTTCAACACCAATATCAGGCTAAAAGTCGACGAATAACCGCCCAAAAGGTATCATATTGTAAGATTTTTTTGTAATTTTACAGCTAAAATTATTTCCTGTTACTATTTAAAATAAACTAGGTGATAGCCTATAGAATTATGATGAAAAAAATCAATCTTTTCACCGCACTTTTGTGTGCTTTAGTTATCGTTACTACCCCCTCGTTTTCACAAGAGGCCAAAGACAGCATTAAAACTTACCCGGGTGGGGAGGCTCACAGCGTTAAAACCTACCCCCATGATTTCACGGGTGATCGACCCAAAAACGTGATTCTTTTCATCGGTGATGGCATGGGAGTTGCCCAAGTGTATGCCGGGCTTACGGCTAACAAGGGCAATCTGTTCCTTGAAAACTTCAAACATATTGGATTCACGAAAACATATTCTGCAAACCGTTATATAACCGACTCCGCTGCTGCTGCCACCGCGATCGCCACCGGTCAAAAAACCGACAATGGAGTTATAGGCATGGATCCGGATCAACAATCGGTAAAAAATATCACGGAAAGTGCTTCCAAACGAGGAATCGCCGCGGGTATAGTCGCCACATCCTCCATCACGCACGCTACCCCGGGTGCATTCGTGGCACACCAACGCAATAGAAGTCAAGAAGAGGAGATCGCGCTGGATTTTCTGGCCTCCGGTATTGACGTTTTTATAGGGGGAGGAGTCGATTTTTTCACCAAACGGGAGGACGGGCGCGATTTAATCAACGAATTCACTCGCCAAGGATACGCCGTTAAACAGGACTTGGAAGAGATCCGCTCGTTTGAAGGCTCCAAACTGCTTGGACTCACCGCGCCGAGAGCCAATGGTAGGCTAAGCGATCGCGGCGACATGCTTCCCATTTCAACGGAAACGGCTATCAACGTATTAAAGCAAAACGAAAAAGGCTTCTTCCTAATGGTTGAAGGTTCGTTTATCGATTCAGGAGGGCATGCCAATAACACGATCCAAATCGTGGAAGAGGTGTTGGATCTGGATCGTGCGATCGGGAAAGCACTCGATTTTGCAGCAAAAGATGGCCAAACATTAATCGTTGTAGCGTCGGATCACGAAACAGGAGGCATGACAATTAACGGGGGCTCGTTTGAAAGCGGCATGGTAAAAGGGGAATTTACAACAGGGGGCCACACCGGCGTTATGACCCCCATTTTCGCGTACGGGCCAGGGGCTTCGGAATTCGGGGGAATTATGGAAAATACAGACATCCACGCGAAAATCTATAAATTACTTTTCGGAGAAAAATAACCCTTTACAAGGTACCTCCAACTTCCGCTACATACACTTCGAGTGCATCCAGCGTCTTTTTACTTACCCCATCCACGTTAAGGGAAACAGGGGTGGTTTTACTCGTGTTTGTAGCGATGATGTACTTTTTTCCTTTGTCCCCTTTTATCATCACATGAAGGTCGTTTATAATGGTTGACTCGGTAGTGTTCATTTTGAAAATGTGCACGTTTTCATTGAGTTCTATCAGCATGGGGGTTAATGCATCAAAAACGTACGGTTCTTTCGTAGTATCACTCCAAAACATAACACCTGTTGCCCCGTGTACAATGGAAGTATATATTTGGCATTTTACTTCATTTACATAATCTTCCGCCGACATGCTTGCAGGTTTTGAATAACCGTTGCCATCAAAATATATCCAAACAGGCATATCCCCCACCCCGGCCTTTATCGCGTCCACCGTGATACCTGATAAAATAGGGTACCTGAAAAAATCGTTGTAAGCATTTAATGAAAAGAGATTCCCACTATTTTTATACGCTGCAGCAATCTGCTTAACGTTTTCGAACCACATTTTTTTGTAAGATTCAAAATCAATATTGTTGTAGGAATATCGTCCATTTCTGTCGAAATTATATACAGGAGTGCCGTCATATGCTTCAAAAAAACCTAATAACGGTATTGTTTTATTGGCTCTAGCCTCTTCGCTCAACAGCTCGTAAGGTGGGTCTTCAGGCATCGACGAGTGCTCCTTTAGGTAGTTCTGCTCAAAAAAGAAAGCACTCCCCCTACCGTGCCCTAAAAGGTCGACAAGCACAAGGGGGTCGTTCTCTTTTTGCTTTATCCGATCATATAACTTTTCTCCTATCGAAGGAGGAGTGTAATAGTGCCCCAAACCGCCCAGTGCTATCTCGTCTATTGTATTATATTCCATATCGAAGTTCCTAAATTTGTTTTTAAGAACATCTATTCCATTGTCAAGCTCAGCCACCAAGTTTACATTATTAACATTCTGTTTCAGGAATTGAGTTCCATAATAATCTTTGTCAACCCCCTGTGGTATATTTTGTTTTGCCAAATAATTCTGAATTCTCCACCTTAAATAGTTGCTCGGTATCAAAATTTTATCAGTCATGTAAGGTTTAACGAACTTATCATCGATAATAATGGTGTTAACATGGGCCGTTTTTTCTTTGAAAATAGCTTCGTTTCTACTATCGGGATCCGGATCGCGATGATGAAGATAACCCGGGAAGTTGTAGTGTACAATACCGAAAAACTTTTCGCCTCTCCCCGATAGGTTGTTCTTCCTGTACACCCAGCTTTCAGTATCCTTTATTTCAGGTTTAGGATTTTTATCAGGATCTGTTTTGTTATCAACTATCTCTTTATCAGCGCATGAAATATTAATTGATAAAAACAGCATCGCCGCTGTAAAAATCAATGTTATTCTAATAAATCTGTTTATTGTTTTCATTGCATATTTTATTTTACGTGCACGACTAATAAAATGGAATCGGGCGCTGTTTACTTGCATCTTAAGCAATTAGTTGAACGGACAAACTGAAAACGATGGCTAAGCAAACCATCGTTTTCAATTTTTAATTAATACCGTTCTAACTCTTTAAGGGTAATCTGTAAAATATAGCTGTCCCCCGTTAGTACCATCACTAAACACGATGTAATTTGAATCAGTGTCGGCTCGTAGCACTTTAAACGTTGTTAAATCGTCTTCTTCAGGCTCAATGTCACCACCGATAATTCTAATTTTCGCGCCGGTTTTTTCCCCTTCAGAAAACCCACCGGTCCATGTTAGTATATATTGAACATTGGCGTTAGTGATGTCTGTCAAAACCACAACACCCGGCATCACTGTAAGTCCGGCTCCCCCGGCTCTATCGAATCGAACATTCTGTCCTTTCCAAGTAAATGTGGGTGTAGTTGGAGTTACCACCGATACCACGACATCAATTGTAGCAGTTTTGCCGAGCGCGTCAGTTACCGTAATAAC